>NZ_JAUBQB010000037.1:0-61879 GCF_036701035.1 Microcoleus sp. Pol7_B2
ATTGACGGGAGGTTCGGGAAATGATGTGTTTTTCCTCAATCAAAGTTTGGGTAGCGACATCATTAATGATTTCCGCAGGGGAGAGGATTTAATTGGGTTGAATTCTGATTTGAGTTTTAATCAACTCAGTATTACTTCCAGCAACAATCAGACTTTGATTACTGTGACGGACACCAATCAATTGTTGGCGAAGCTTAACAATATTACCCCCGGTATTCTCACCGCTAGCGATTTCATTACTCTGTAGTTATTATACTAAATCCGGTTTGTCTCTACCCTCGATCATTCTGCGTATCCTTCGGCGGTTGAAACCGCTACTAAACAAACGAAGTCCGCCTCCGCCGACTGAGATAAAAGGAGTATTTAAGCCGGATTTAGTATTATAGCATATTCCATAAAAAGTAGCCTAGCATGATAAATATTCTCTAATCTTCTGATGCTATAGCCACACATATTAATCTATTAATCCTAATAAAGCGAACTTGATATTATTGCGTTTTAATACGATCGCACAAATGTCTATCTTCCTCCTTCACCTCGGCATTTGTTCGCAGATAATCTCGCACGCGATCGCACGCATAAGCCAGTTCATCGAGTTTGAGAATGCGCTCCACATCCCACAAAATGACAGTGCGATCGTCCCCAACAGAAGCAATCTGTTTGCCATCGGGACTAAACGCCACCGCCCAAACATTCCCCTCATGTCGGGTTAGCGTCGTTATTTCCGTGCCGTCAATTTTCCAGAGTTTGACTGCGCCAGATGCGCCTCCCGCCACCAGCATTTGACCGTCTGGACTGAAATCAACCGCCATCATGCCTCTAGTATTTCCCTTGATGGTTTTCAGCAACGTGCCATCGATCGTCCAAAGTTTAATCGTGTCATCCATGCTCGCACTTGCCAAAGTCCGACCGTCTGGACTGACAGCCACTTCCCAAATTCCACTGCGATGACCTTTCAAAGTCTTGTTCAAGCGACCGTCCAAACTCCACAACCGAACTGTGCCATCTGCACTGACAGAAACCAGCGTGTTTCCGTCGGGGGTAAAGTCCACATCGTAAACCCTAGCCTGATGTCCTGTGAAAGTTCGTAGGGGCGGTGCCCCCGTGCCCGCCCTGCCGTCTGGCTTCCACAGTTTCACGGTTTTGTCGTCGCTGGCAGAAGCGAAGAACTGACCGTCTGGACTGACGGAGACATCCCAAACGCTCGCTCCATGTCCTGTTATGGTTTTCAGCAGCGTCCCGTCGAACTGCCAGAGTTTAATAGTTTTATCTGTACCAGCAAAAGCGAGTACAGGCGAGATATCTTCTTTGGCAAAGCTAGCAGGAGAGACGAAAGCAACCGAGTAAACGGGAGCCTTGTCTTCCGCCCAAGAGTTCAGCAACGTACCGTCTTTTCCCCACACTTTGAAGCTACCATCCGAACTGGCTGAAGCTAACATCTGACCGTCCTGGCTGAAGTCCACATCCCAAATGATGCCGCTATGTCCGTACAGGACTTTCGAGAAAGGGTTTGTCGGGTTCCACACCCGGACGGTATTGTCGTCGCTGGCGGAGACAGCGATTTGAGTGTTGGGAATAAAGATAACGCCGCGAATTCCAGATTGATGCCCTTTGAGGACTTTCAAAAGCGTCCCGTCCGGCTTCCAGAGGTTGATGGTTCCGTCTGCGCTGGCAGAAGCAATGACATCGCCTGTATCGCTGACGGCAATTTCCAACACTTCCGAACTGTGATCCCTGAGAGTAAGTAGGGGCAGTGCCCCCGTGCCTGCCCCTCCGTCGAGTTGCCAGATTTTAACCGTGTTGTCAGCGCTGGCAGAGAGAATAGCGAGACGTTTTGTGCCGTCAGTGTCTGCGAGGAAGGCGAACTTAACGTCCCAAACCGCAGCCGCGTGCCCTTCCAGAGTTCTCACCAGTT
This sequence comes from Microcoleus sp. Pol7_B2, assembly GCF_036701035.1. NCBI lineage: Bacteria > Bacillati > Cyanobacteriota > Cyanophyceae > Oscillatoriales > Microcoleaceae > Microcoleus > Microcoleus sp. Pol7_B2. Next base: position 1,916 of record NZ_JAUBQB010000037.1, read on the forward strand.
TGCCGTCCTTCGTCCATACCTTGACCGTACCGTCGGTGCTGCTAGAGGCGAGCAGGTTTCCATCCGAACTGAAGGCAAGACCCCAAACCCCACCTTGATGTCCGCTTAGTGTCTCCAGCGGTTTGCCATTAAAGTCCCACAGGCGAATCGTGCTGTCTTCGCTGCCAGTGGCAATGCGATCGCCGCCGGGACTGACGGCCATATCCCATATCGCAGCGCTGTGTCCCTGAAAGGTTTTGAGGAGCTTGCCGTCCCGATCCCACAGATAAATGCTGCCGTTGAGACTGGATGTAACCAGGCGCTGGCTGTCGGGACTGAATTTAAGCCCGAAGACAGCAGCCGGATGTTGCAGGTTGTGAAGCAGCGCACCGTCCCGCTGCCACACCTTGACTGTTCGATCGCCACCGGAGGTGGCGATGAGTTGGGCGTCTGGGCTGACATCAAGGCCCAGAACCAGGCTGGAATGCCCCGTCAGGCGATTGAATTCTGCCGTTCCGTAGATGGCCTGTTGCAGCACTTGTCGAACTTGCGATCGCAACTGGGGGTTGGAATTAGGGAGGTCATCGAGTCTGCGTCTGGCTCTGATGGCAGTGACTAGGGCGTCTAATCGCTGTTGGGAGGCGAATTGCCCTGTGGAGGAGATGCTGAGGGCTTGTATTTCGCTGGTGGCGGCGCGGTAATATTGCCAGAGGGCGAAAATGGCGGATGCGATCGCAACTATCAGCAACCCACTCAACGCTGCAATAAACTTGCGCTGTCGCTGTGCTGTCTTTCTTTCATAAGCTACGCGCTTGCGTTCTTCTACCAGTCGTGCTTCGACTTCTTTTACTCGTTCTGCTTCCAGTGCTTGCTGCATTTCCAACTTGTCTAATTCACCAGAAGCGGCTAAAAATTGATAGTCCAAATCGCTCAAACTTTTACCTTGCGCCCAGGATTGAGCGTCTTTCAGCGCTTGTCCGCGCAACAGTCGCGATTCGTCTTGTTGTTTGGAAGCGATCCAAGCATCAAATAGTTGGGAGTAAGGGCGCAGTTGCCCTAAGTGTTTTTCTACCCATTCTCTCTTAAATACTTCTTGATAAATTCTGTTTTTTACCTGCAAATACCCATGTTTTTTTACCACTAAACCCGATAGTAATAGCTCGATTTTATCTCGGCTGTCATCTGTTGGGACGGGCTGGCACGGGGGCACCGCCCCTACGCCTTGTAAAATTTGCTGATAAATACCTAGCAATCTGCCAGCACGTTGTTCGTTGCGAAGGATGCGATCGCGGATTGTCTTTAAATGCTCTGGCTCATCTTGCGATTCCCATTGATTGATGATGTTTTGTCTCACCAGCGATTCCACAAAAAATTCCTCGGTTCCCGGTAGTATTTTTAAATCACCCCTGTGGGCTGACCCCGCCTTTTTTACTACTAATTCACATATTTTTTGCGTTAAAAAGGGCTGTCCTCCCGTCCAAACTAAGATTTGTTTAAGAACTGCTTGCGAATTGGCTATGACCTTTTCTAACCCTTTCCCTAATGGTTGCGCTTCTTCTAAGCTAAATCCTGACAAATCGATCGCCACTCCGATATTAAAAGGTGTCCGATTTTTATCGGAGATTAAATCGCTGGGTGTAGCTACGCCGAAAATCGCGAATGTAATCCGATTGTATGAGGGATTGATGGCTCTTTGGTTGTAACAATAACGAATCAAGGCGAAAAAATCATCTACCGGAAAATCTAAACTTAAAATACTATCAATCTCATCGACAAATATAATAATTCGATTTTCCGCAAATCCGGTTAATAAAATATCTTCAATAAACTGACTCAATCTTTGCAGGAGAGAAACTTCTTCTTGTTCTTTTCACCAAGTTTTTAAATTAACTTGTCCTAATAAATTAAAGCTGCGCTACAAATCGCCAACGATTCCTTTGTACCACTGTAAGGGAGTAATGTTTTCGCTGCCGATACGGGTCATGTCAATGGTACTGCATTGAAATCCTTCGGCTTGCAGTCGGTGCAGGGTGCGAACGAGGAGGGAAGATTTGCCCATTTGTCGGGAGTTGAGGACGTAGCAAAACTCGCCTCGTTTTAAGGCTTCATAAAGTTCGATATCTGCTTGTCGTTCGACATAGGTAGGCGCATCAGTTGTGAGACTGCCGCCAATTTGGTAAGAGTAATCTTTCATAATTGATATTTAATTGTTTCGGATAATTTAGCGATCGCCCACTGCATCGCACAAATGTCTATCCTCCTCCTTCACCTCGGCATTTGTTCGCAGATAATCTCGCACGCGATCGCACGCATAACCCAGTTCATCGAGTTTGAGAATCCGCTCTATATCCCATAAAATCAAAGTACGATCGTCTCCAACCGAGGCAATTTGTTTGCCATCGGGACTAAACGCCACCCCCCAAACGTTCCCTTCATGTCCGGTTAGCGTCGTGATTTCTGTCCCGTCGGTTTTCCAAAGTTTGAGTGCGCCAGTTGAGCCTCCCCCCACCAGCATTTGACCATCGGGACTGAAATCAAGTGCCATCATGCCTCTAGTATTTCCCTTGAGGGTTTTGAGCAACCTACCATCGATCGTCCAGAGTTTAATCGTGTCATCCCTGCTGGCAGTTGCCAAAGTGCGACCGTCGGGACTGATGGCAACTTCCCAAATCGGGCTGCGATGACCTTTTAGAGTCTTGGAAAATCTACCGTCAAGATTCCACAACCGAGCAGTGCTGTCGCTACTGCCTGAAACCAGCCTCTGTCCGTCAGGGGTAAAGTCCACATCGTAAACCCTAGCTTGATGCCCTGTGAAAGTTTTCAGCAAAGTGCCGTCTTTGTTCCACAGTTTCACGGTTTTATCGTTGCTAGCAGAAGCCATTAGCCGACCATCTGGACTTGGGGAGATATCCCAAACTCCAGCTTCATGACCTGTTATGGTTTTCAGCAGCGTCCCGTCGAACTGCCAGAATTTAATTTTTTTATCCTCACTAGCGGTAGCAAGGAAAGGTGCGATCGCCGGATTGGCACCAGAGAGGAAAGCAACGGAGTGAACGGCAGTCTCGTTTCCGGCAAAAGACTTCAGCAACGTGCCGTCTCGCGCCCACAGTTTGAAGCTGCCATCGGAACCGGCTGACGTTAGCATTTGACCGTCCGGACTGAAATCCACATCCCAAATCGTGCCGCCATGTCCGTAAAGGACTTTCGAGAAGGGGTTTGTCGGGTTCCACAGTCGGGCGGTATTGTCGTCGCTAGCAGAGACAACCATTTGACTGTTGGGAATAAAGGTCACGCCTCTAATTCCCGATTGATGCCCTTTGAGGACTTTCAACAGCGTCCCGTCCGGCTTCCAGAGATTGATGGTTTGATCGGCGCTGGTGGAAGCAATCACATCGCCTGCTGTGCTGACAGCGACTTCAAACACTTCCGAACTGTGACCGCTAAGAGTTCGTAGCAGGGTTCCGTCGGGTTGCCAGAGTTTGACAGTGTTGTCAGCGCTGGCAGAGATGATGGCGGGACGTTTGGTGCCGCTATTGTCGGCAATTAAAGCGAACTCAACATCCCAAACGATTGCGCTGTGACCTTCCAGGGTTCTCACCAGTTCGCCGTCTAGAGTCCAAACCTTGACTGAATTATCTGTGCTGCTAGAGGCGAGGAGGTTTCCATCCGGGCTAAAGGCAACACCCCAAACTGCACCTTGATGTCCGCTCAGGGTTTTGAGCGGTTTGCCATTAAAGTCCCACAGGCGAATGGTGCTGTCTTCACTGGCGGAGGCGATGCGCTGACCGTCTGGACTCACGGCGATCGCCCAAATCGCAGCCTTGTGTCCCTGAAAGGTTTTGAGCAGTTTGCCTTCCCGACTCCACAGATAAATGTTGCCGTCCACGCTGGATGTTACCAGGCGCTGGCTGTCGGGACTAAAACGAAGGGCGTAGACGCTGCTGATCGTGTGTTGGAGAGTGTGCAGCAAGGTGCCATCCCGTTGCCAGATCTTGGCTGTTTGGTCGCCGCCTCCGGTGGCGATGAGTTGACCGTCTGGGCTGACATCAACTGCCAGAACCGGGCTGGAGTGGCCCAACAGGCGATTTAATTCTGCCGTTCCATAGATGGCTTGTTGCAGGATTTGTCGAACTTGAGATGGCAACTGGGGGCTGGAATTAGCTAGGCTATCGATCCTGCGTCTGGCTTTGATGGCGCTCACGAGGGCATCTAATCGCTGTTGGGAGGCGAATTGCCCTGCAGATGAGGAGGATAGAGCTTGAATTTCGCTGATGCGGGCTTGCTGCTCGCTGGTGATGGCGTAATGATATTGCCAAACGGCGAGAATGCCAAAGGCGATCGCAACTATTAGCGCTCCGCTGAGCGCCCCAAGAAATCTTCGCTGCCGCTTCGCTGTCTCTCGCTCTAAAACTAACCGCTTGCGTTCTTCTGTGAGTCTGGCTTCAACTTCTCTGAGCCTCGCTGCTTCGAGTGCTTGCTGCACTTCCAGCCTGTCTAATTCACCAGAAGCGGCTAAAAAGTGATAATCCAAATCGCTCAAACTTTTTCCCTGGGCCCAGTAGGAAGCGTCTTTTAACGATTGTCCGCGCAACAATCGCGATTCATCGGTTTGTTTTGAAGCGATCCAAGCATTGAAAGCTTGGGAGTAAGGGCGCAGTTGCCCTAACTGTTTTTCTACCCATTGTAGGTTAAAGACTTCTTGATAAATCGGGTTTCTTATCTTCAACAAACCTTGTTGTTTTACTACCAAACCCGATAGCAGCAGTTCGATCTGCTCTCGACTATCATCGGCTTCCATTTCACTCCCTTGTAAGAGCTGCTGATAGATGCCTAAGCTGCGTCCAGTGCGTTGCTCGTTGCGAATGAGGCGATCGCGTATCGTTTTTAAATGCTCGGCTTCATCTTGCGATTGCCATTTATTGATGATGTTTTCTCTCACCACCGATTCCACAAAAAATCCCTCGGTTCCCGGTGGTATTTTTAAATCACCACTGTGGGCTGACCCCGCCCTTTTTACTACTAATTCACATATTTTTTGCGTTAAAAAGGGCTGTCCTCCCGTCCAATCTAAGATTTCTTTGAGAACTGCCTGCGGATTGGCTATGACATTTTTTAACCCTTGCGCTAATGGTGCCGCTTCTTCTAAGCTAAATCCTGACAAATCGATCGCCACTCCGATATTAAAAGGTGTCCGATTTTTATCGGCGATTAAATCGCTGGGTGTAGCTACTCCGAAAATCGCGAAGGTAATGCGGGTATATTCTGGATTAATGGCTCGTTGGTTGTAACAATAACGAATCAATGCGAAAAAGTCATCTACGGGAAAATCTAAGCTTAAAATACTATCAATCTCATCAACAAATATAATAATTCGCTCGTTGGGAAAGTTGACTAATAAAATTTCTTCGATAAATTGACTCAATCTTTGCAGGAGAGAAATTTCTTCTTGTTCTCGCCACCAGGTTTTTAAATTAACTTGTTTTAATAAGCGAAAGCCGCGCCACAAATCGCCAACGATTCCTTTGTACCATTGTAAGGGAGTAATGTTTTCGCTGCCGATGCGGGTCATGTCAATGGTACTGCATTGACATCCTTCGGCTTGCAATCGGTGCAGAGTGCGAACGAGAAGGGAAGATTTGCCCATCTGTCGGGAGTTGAGGACGTAGCAAAACTCGCCTCGTTTTAATGCTTGATAAAGTTCGATATCTGCTTGTCGTTGGACATAGGTAGGTGCATCAGTTGTGAGACTGCCACCAATTTGATAATAGTAATCTTTCATAATTAATATTTAATTGTTTCGGATAATTTAGCGATCGCCCACGGCATCGCACAAATGTCTGTCCTCCTCCTTCACGTCGGCATTTGTCCGCAAATAATTTTCGACCCAATCGCATCCATACTGGAGGAAATCGAGCTGGAAAATTCGCTCTAGATTCCACACAATTGCTGTGGTATCCTGACTGGCTGAAGCGACTAACTTCCCATCAGGGCTAAATGTCACTCCGAATACCCCATCGCTATGTCCTTTTAAGGTTTCAAGCTCTTGACCATCGTACCTCCAAAGTTTGACAGTACCGTCAAAACTTGCTGAAGCGAGAGTCTTGCCATCGGGGCTAAATGCCACTCCGAATACCCCATTTTTATGTCCCTTTAAAGCTCTAATTTCTGTACCATCCAACCGCCAAAGTCTCACCATGCTATCCATACCTGCTGAAGCGAGAGTCTTGCCGTCAGGGCTAAATGCCACTCCCGCCACCTGACGGCGATGGCTTGTTAAAGTGTGTAGAAGCTTGTAGCTGGATTTTCCAAATGCGATCGCATTATCCCACTGCCAAAGTTTGACAGTGCCGTCCACACTACCAGAGGCAATAACTTGTCCGTCGGGGCTAAATGCCACTCCGTTAATGTAATCGGTATGTCCTTTGAGAGTTGCCAATTGGGTGCCGTCAATCCTCCAGACTTTAACTGTTTTGTCCTCACCCACCGAGGCGATTGACTGCCCATCTGGGTGGAAATCAACGGCGAAGACTCTGCCTTGATGTCCAGTAAAAGTCTTGATTAAGGTTCCATCTAGTCGCCACAATCGAACAGTGCCGTCATAACCGCCTGTAGCAATCGTGTCTCCGTTTGGGCTGAAATCTACTCCGAAAACTTTATCCGCTTGTTTGGGAAAAGTGCGAATTAAGCTACCATTAAGCCGCCAAACTTTAACGGTATTGTCACGACTGGCGGTGGCAATTGTCTTACCATCAGGACTAAATTTTATGGTGTAAATTGATGCTTGATGTCCGTTAAGAGTCTTAAGCAAACTGTCATCAAGCTTCCAGAGTGCGATCGGGCCATCCCAACTGGATGAGGCAAAGATTTGCCCGTCAGGACTCCAAGCCAATCCAGAGACGACATCTTTAGCGACTAGCAGGGTTTTTAGCAGAGTCCCGTCAAGCTGCCAAAGTTTGACTGTTCTGTCTAGACTTGCCGAGGCAAGCACACCACCTTGAGGGTTAAAAGCGATTTTGGTCACGGAATCGCTGTGTCCAGTTAGGGTTTTGACTAAAGTTCCATCAAGGTTCCAAAGTTTGACCGTTTTATCCCAACTCGCCGAGGCGATAAAATTTCCTTGAGGGCTGAAGGCAACATTCTTGACTCTATCCGTATGCCCCGTGAGGGTTCCGATCAGTTTACCGTCTGTATTCCAGAGTTTGATGGTTTTATCTTTAGAAGCAGATGCAATGGTTTGACTGTCAGGGCTAAAGGCAACGCTGTCAACTTCATCTGTATGTCCGGTGAGAGTTCTCAGTAGTTTGCCGTCTGTACTCCAGAGTTTAATGGTTTTATCTTTAGAAGCGGAAGCAATAATCTGGTTGTTAAGAGCGATCGCGACTTGTGTAACGTTATTGGTATGTCCTTTTAAGGTTTGCCATAAGGTATAATTCGGCTTGAACTTGGTTGATTTTGTACTGTTTTTACGCCAAAGTTTAACTGTGTTATCTCCAGAAGCAGAAGCAATTAGATCGCCTCTGGGGTTAAATACGACTGCCACAACTGCATTGTTGTGCCCTTGAAGCATTCCTAGTTTTGTACCGTCTTTTTTCCAAAGATCGATGGTTTTATCGGCAGAAGCTGAGGCTATGAGTTCCCCATCAAGACTGAATGTTACATCATTAACCACATTCTCATGCCCCGATAAATGATTATAGTCAACTGCTCCATAAACAGCTTGATGGAGAGCTTCTTTAACTGAGCGTTCGACCTCTGGGTCTACAGCACCTAACTTTTGCAGTTGTCGCTTTCCTCTGATCGCTTCTATTAATGCGTCTAATTTTTGATTTGAGGCGAATAGTGCTTCGGAAGATTTGGCGATCGCTTTGATTTCGCTGACAGCACTTTGCCGATACTGAAAATACACCGCTAGCCCCAATGCACAGGCGATAATTAATGCTATACTTACTACAAAAAGCAAAAATCTTTGCCGCCTAGAACTTTTTTTCTCTACAGCTAATCTTTTTTGTTCTTCTGTTAGTCGGGCTTCCATTTCTTTAGCCCGTTCTGCTTCCAATCCTACCTGCATTTCTCTTCGGTCTAATTCTTCAGAAGCGCCTAAAAACTGATAATCTAAGTCACTCAAACTTTTACCCTGGGCCCAAGCTTGAGCATTTTTCAAGGCCTGTCCGCGCAACAGTCGGGATTTATCGGTCTGCTTGGAAGTTATCCAAGCATCAAAGGCTTGAGAGTATGGACGCAAGGAAGCGAGATTTTTTTCTACCCATTTTTTGTTAAATACTTCTTGATAAATGGGGTTTCTTACCTGTAAAAAACCCTGGTATTTTACTACCAAACCAGACAGCAATAGTTCTACCTGTTCTCGCGAGTCATCGGTAGGTACTTCCACTCCTTGTAAGATTTTTTGATAGATGCCTAGTAGTCTTCCAGCACGTTGCTCATTTCTCAGAATGCGATCGCGGATCGTCTTTAAATGCTCTGGCTCATCTTGAGATTCCCAATTTTGGATGATGTGCGATCGCACCACTGATTCCACAAAAAATCCCTCCGTTCCCGGTGGTATTTTTAAATCACCGCTGCGGGATTCTTTAGCATTTATTACCACCAATTCGCAGATTTTTTGAGTTAAAAATGGTTGTCCTGATGTCCAAGCTAAGATTTCTTTGATAACTGCTTGCGGATTGGTTATTACCTTTTCTAATCCTTTGGCTAATGGTTGTGCTTCCGACAAGCTAAATCCTTGCAAATCTATCCCTCGTCCGATATTAAAAGGAGTCCGATTTTTATCGGCGATTAAATCGCTGGGTGCAGCTACTCCGAAAATCGCGAAGGTAATCCGGTTGTATTCGGGATTGATAGATCTCTGGTTGTAACAATAACGAATCAAGGCAAAAAAATCATCAACTGGAAAATTGAGGCTGAGAATACTATCAATCTCATCGACAAATATAAAAATTCTGTTTTCTGGAAATTTGGTTAACAAAATGTCTTCGATGAAATAGCTCAATCTTTGCAAAAAGGAAACTTCTTCTTCTTGCCACCAGGTTTTTAAATTAACTTGTCCTACAAGATGGAAACTGCGCCACAAATCGCCAACGATTCCTTTGTACCACTGTAAAGGAGTAATGTTTTCGCTACCGATGCGAGTCATGTCAATGGTACTGCATTGAAATCCTTCTGCTTGCAGTCGGTACAGGGTGCGAACGAGGAGGGAAGATTTGCCCATTTGTCGGGAGTTGAGGACGTAGCAAAACTCGCCTTTTTTTAAGGCTTCATAAAGTTCGATATCTGCTTGTCGTTCGACATAGGTAGGCGCATCAGTTGTGAGACTGCCTCCAATTTGGTAAGAGTAATCTTTCATAATTGATATTTAATTGTTTCGGATAATTTAGCGATCGCCCACGGCATCGCACAAATGTCTATCCTCCTCCTTCACGTCGGCATTGGTTCGCAGATAATCTCGCACCCAATCGCAACCAAACACCAGCGGATCTGTATTGAGAATGCGCTTCACATCCCACAAAATCGCCGTTTGGTCATGGCTGGCCGAGACAAGGAAAGTGCCGTCGGGACTAAAGGAAACTCCTGTCACCACACCTGTATGCCCCGTGAGTGTCGTCAGCAAGATGCCATTTTTGTTCCAGAGTTTCACCGTGTTATCCAGACTTGCCGTAGCGACGATTTCACCATCCGGGCTAAAGGAAACTCCCACCACTCCCTCTGTGTGGCCTTTGAGCGTTCGCAGGAGCAGTGCTTTCTGAGGAACTGAGGTGTCTGAGGGCTCTAATTTCCAGAGTTTGACGGTGCCATCTGTACAGGCTGAAGCTAAAGTCTTGCCATCGGGACTGAAACTGACCCCCGTAGTCACAGCCTGATGGGCATCAATCGCCTGCAACAAAGTGCCATCGGGATTCCAGATAGAAATAGTACCGCTGCTACCGACGGCGGCTAAAGCTTTTCCATCAGGGCTAAAGGCCACACTCCAGAAGGCGCTGCCATCTAGCTTCAGAGTTCGCAGTAACACACCGTCTGGCTGCCAGAGTTTTACCGTGCCGTCCATACTTGCGCTGGCAATAATTTTACTATCAGGACTCCAAGTAATTGCGTAAACTATACCTTTGTGGGCGTTGATTTCTCTGACGAATCTGCCACCCTTGTGCCAGAGTTTAACTGTTTTTTCTGCCCCTACTGCAATGACTTGACCATCAGGACTGAATGCCACATCCCAAAGCCCTCCTGTACCCTCCTTAAGCGTCTTCAGCAACGTGCCATCGACGCGCCAAAGTTTCACGGTGCCGTCTGTACTGGCAGTGGCGACGATTTTACCGTCAGGAGCGAAAGCAGCTTTATAAACAGCAGCGTCGTGACCTAGCAGGGGTAAGAAAAAAATGTTTTTCGGCTGCCAAAGTTTGACAGCATTTCCTACACCCAGCGAAGCAATTGATTTGCCGTCAGGACTGACATGAATATCCCACACGGCACCGCGATGCCCTGCAAAAGTTCGTAGGGGCAGTGCCTCCGTGCCTGCCCTGCCGTCTTTATTCCAAAATTTGATTGTTCGATCGTCGCTGGCTGAGGCGATAATCTGACCGTCGGGACTGAAATCTAGACCCTGAACGCCAGATGCGTGACCCTTAAGGGTTCCTAGGGGCTGTAACTCTTCGTCTGACGGGGCATGGGAGCGCCAAAGTTTAACAGTTTTATCCATGCTGGCGGAGGCAAATATCTCGCCGTCAGGACTAAACTTGACCTCCCAAATGGCAGCGCTATGGCCTTGAAACGTTCGCAGTAACTGTACTGCGTCCCAGAATAAGCCGTCTTTTTTCCACAATCGGATCGTGCCCTCCGCACTTGCGCTAACGAGCATTTCCCCGTCGGGGCTAAAGCTCAGGCTCCTCACCGCATCGGTGCGATCGAGAATGGTTAATAAATTGCCGTTTTTGTCCCAGACTTTAACGGTGTTATTCTGACCGGATGCAGCTAACGTCTCGCCATCTGGACTGAACGCCACAGCGTTAAACTCGGTGCTGTGTCCCTCAAGGGTGTGTAGGAGTTTGGGGCCCGCCCAAGACGTTCCCTCTTGCTGCCAAACTTTAACTGTGCCATCTCCACTGGCGCAAGAGAGGAGTTTACTGTCGGCGCTAAAAGCCATCCTCCATACCATACCGTTGTGGGGAAGAGTGGCAATCAGGGTGCCATCTCGCTGCCAGAGTTTGACCGCGTTCTCTGTACTTGAGGAGGCAATTGTCTGAGCGTCGGGACTGATTGCTAATCTATACAGTGTCGCCTGATGTCCTGAAAAGCGGTTGAACTCCGACGCTCCATAAACGGCCTGCTCTAGTAATAATTGCACGCGATTTTCTAGTTCGGGATTTGCCCCACCGAGTTGTTGGAGTTTGCGCTTGGCCATGATTGCGGCGATGAGGGCATCTAATTTTTGCTCTAAGGTGAAGAGGGCTTCGGAGGAGGTGGCGATCGCTTCTACCTCACTTATGGTTGCGTGGCGATATTGCCAAAATGCTGCTGTTCCCAGAAACAGGGCGATCGCTAATGCTAGACTAAGCGCTGCAATAAACCACTTTTGCCTTCTGGCATTTTTTTTCTCTACAGCGAGTCGCGCTTCAACTTCTTTGCTGCGTTCCGCTTCTAAAGCTTGTTGCACTTCTTTGCGATCGCATTCAACGGAAACGGCTAAAAACTGATAGTCTAAATCGCTCAAACTTTTGCCCTGCGCCCAATATGAAGCGTCTTTCAAAGCTTGACCCCTCAAAAGGCGCGATTCGTCTTGTTGTTTGGAAGTAATCCAAGCATCGAAAGCTTGAGAGTAGGGACGCAATTGCCCTAATTGTTTCTCTACCCATTCGAGATTAAATACTTCGGCATAAATGCGATTTTTTACTTGTAAATAGCCTTCCTGTTTGATGATTAATCCCGATAGCAAGAGTTCGATTTGCTCTCGGCTGTCATTTGTTGCCACTTTTACGTTTTGTAAAATTTGCTGATAAATGCCTAGCAATCTACCTGCGCGTTGTTCGTTTCTAAAGATGCGATCGCGTATCGTTTTTAAATGCTCCGGCTCGTCTTGGGATTCCCAGTTCTGGAGGATGTGCGATCGCACCAGCGATTCGACAAAAAATCCCTCGGTTCCCGGTGGTACTTTTAAATCACCGCTGTGGGCTGACCCCGCCTTTTTTACTACTAATTCACATATTTTTTGCGTTAAAAATGGCTGTCCTCCCGTCCAAACTAAAATTTCTTTGAGAACCGCCTGTGGATTGGCTATGACATTTTCTAGCCCTTTCGCTAATGGTTGCGCTTCTTCTAAGCTAAATCCTGACAAATCGATCGCCACTCCAATATTAAAAGGTGTCCGATTTTTATCGGCGATTAAATCGCTGGGTGTAGCTACTCCAAAAATCGCGAAGGTAATTCGATTGTATTCTGGATTGATAGCTCGTTGATTGTAGCAGAAACGAATTAATGCGAAAAAATCATCTACGGCAAAATCTAAACTTAAAACACTATCAATTTCATCGACAAATATAATAATTCGATTATCGGCAAATCGGGCTAATAAAATATCTTCAATAAATTGACTCAATCTTTGCAGTAGAGAAACTTCTTCTTGTTCTTTCCACCAGGTTTTTAAATTAACTTTTCCTAATAAATTAAAGCTGCGCCACAAATCCCCAACGATTCCTTTGTACCACTGTAAAGGAGTAATGTTTTCGCTTCCGATACGGGTCATGTCAATGGTACTGCATTGAAATCCTTCTGCTTGCAGTCGGTGCAGGGTACGAACGAGAAGGGAAGATTTGCCCATTTGCCGGGAGTTGAGGACGTAGCAAAACTCGCCTCGTTTTAAGGCATCATAAAGTTCGATATCTGCTTGTCGTTGGACATAAGTAGGTGCATCACTGGCGAGACTGCCTCCAATTTGGTATGTAACCTTGCTCATGCCGTTTATGGGTTAATTTAAATGTAAGTATCTAGTGAGTTTATTAAAAGGTGAGGATGTGGTGCGATCGCTTCATTCTAATATAACTTACGCAAATAAACTCTCAAACCTCGGTCTAAATAAAGTTGTGCGAACCAAAATAGAGGCGGTACAACTCGCAGCTTAGCGTACAGCGGTTGTTATCGATATGAATCAGCCCCATACTAAATAATTTAGAAGCCACTATCGGATCTAATTCCACTCCGTGTTCCGATTTTACCACTTGTTTAAGTGCAACCGCAAGTTCGGGATACTCTTGCAATGTTGCCCAAAAACTCCGCAAGTAATCTTTATAAATTCCCGCTATTGTGGGAGCTTCTTGTAGTAGCTGATCTAGCGTTACACTGTTTTGACAGAGGTGGTAAAGAGCTAGCCGCACCAGATAAGGATGTCCCCCCACCATTGCCATCAGTCGATCGGCATCGGGACTATCTGTCCAATCCAGTCCGTGACGCTGGGCTAAAGCAAGTATCTGCTCTTCTGTAAAATAGGGCAATTGCAGCGGTAAACCGACATTAAAAGGCGATTCAGTGAGCTTTAAAGGAACATAAATTTCTGTGGAGTGAAGAACGATTAACCGCAGTTTTCCCAAAGTTTCAATCCGCTTTGCTTCTTCATGCCAGCTTCGCAGGAGCGGCAAAAATTCTCGGGCAATTTTTGGATATTCAAAAATTATATTTACTTCCTTTAAAGCTAACACAAGAGGGGTACTTATTTCTGCTAATACATATTGTTGCAAATAGATGGTACAGCTTACTTTGCTACCCATGTCTTCATCCCAATAATCATCTAATAGAGGTGGTAATTCTAGGTGACGGCTGATGTTGGCACAAAACCAGCGTAAAAATTTATCGAGGTTGTCTAAAACAGCTTCCTCGGCTTGCTGAAAATCTAAACTTACAGTTCGATAATCAAGAGAAGTCGCGCGCTCTAAAATGCGTAGCAGAAGAGAACTTTTTCCCATCTTCCTGGGAGCTTTAATCCGCAGCACACTTCCGGGTTTAGTAATCTCTCGATAGGCGAGTTCTTCAATTAGCGGGTGAGGGATATAAAATGGCGAATCCAGGGGCACGGGAGAGCCGGGAAATTCTAAAGGTGTTGCTAGGCATTTGCTGCGGGTGAATGCTTCAATTAATTCTCGTTCCTCTGTGGTCAGGGAACGTGATTCTACACAAGAGCGAAAATTTGATTTGCTAATAGATGTCTGCAAGATTTGAGAGAGAGATTGCCACAAGGAGGAGGCAATGTTTCTCAGGTAATGCTCTCCGTAATGAGAGCCAGATGCGATACTTGTATAAGTCTTTCCTTCCCAAACTTGGCGGAGTATGATTTCTTGTACGGGATATAAATCTTTTTGTAATCGGACACGAGTTAGCTGTAGTACCTCATCTATCGTCATAACTGGCAATAACCATATAAGTGTATCGTTGATATTATCACTTATGATTGAGTGTAAAGCTCAGAGCGATCGCCGATTGGATTGCGACACGATCCTGTCGCGACATTTTTCAGGGGGTAATTGGTCACATCGGTTAATTCTCCCCCAAAGAGTACACTATCAATAAAGAATTCCCTCGCGGGGTGGGGGCGGGTGTATTTAACCTGTCTGCACTCTTCAAGAGTACAAGAGTGAACCTACCTCTACAGGCTTTGGAGAATGGTTCTCTTCGTTAAGTGAAATCCGTGATACCCGTTAAATCTGGTAATTTCCCGGTTGTCTGACGGATCGCTGAGTGCTATAACCTAATTTCAATGGGCGCTGGCGCTCCTACTGGAAACGAATCTGTGCTCAGTTTTTCTTGATCCTTGGCCAAAATGTCATGCCGGTGTCACAGTTGGCATAGAAGGCCGAATTAAAAATGTGACAGTTGACTTTGCCAAAGCTGAGTCGATTGATGTTAATTTAATTAACAGTAGTTTTAGATCGCTGCATTTACTCATCACAAGCGTTAAGTCCAAAAGCATAATTCTTCTTGTTGTGCTAGCAGGTTTTTGGATTTGCCTGTAATCCTGTCTTAAAAACTTTAGCAAATAACCTAGTTGATTTAATGCAAATGGTTCATGAAATTTTTCCTAATTATTTTATTCCTCACGGTCATTGCTACTTGTGGAAGCCTGGATTAGTGGGGCTGCACATTTTGTCCGATGGTTTGATAGCCGTCGCTTATTTTTTGATACCCATCACGCTGATTTATATTGTTAATAAGCGGAAAGACTTGCCTTTTGACTGGGTTTTCATGCTGTTTGGCTCTTTTATTATCTGCTGCGGGATTACCCATATTATGGAAATATGGACGCTGTGGCATCCTAATTATTGGTTCTCTGGTTTTCTTAAAGCGATTACGGCGCTGATTTCGCTAAGTACAGCAGCAGTGCTGGTGGAACTAATCCCAAAAATCTTGGCTATCCCCAGTCCCAATCAATTGGCGGTGGCAAATGTAGCTTTACAAACTGAGATTGGCGAGCGCAAACAAGCTCAAGAAGCACTCTCGGAATTAATGCTAGAATTGGAAAAACGGGTGATGGAGAGGACGATCGCTTTAGAATCGACTAATGAACTTTTGCTACAGGAAAATCGCGATCGCTATTTGGCGGAAAATTCATTGCGGCACTCGGAAGCTAAGCTGCTAGAACAAACTCAACAGTTAGAAACCGCTCTGCAACAACTTAAAGGCGCTCAAACTCAACTCGTGCAAACTGAAAAAATGTCGTCTTTGGGGCAAATGGTAGCTGGAGTTGCCCACGAAATAAATAACCCTGTCAACTTTATTTATGGCAATCTGATTCCGGCTGAGGAATACATTAAAGATATTGTGGCATTGATTAAGGCTTATCAAGTTTATTACCCCACTCCTGCGCCGGAAATTGCAGACAAGATCCGCACTATCGAGCTCGATTTTATTTTAAAAGACCTGCAAAAACTTTTGGGTTCGATCAAAATTGGAGCCGAGCGAATTAGGGAAATTGTTAAATCTTTACGGACTTTCTCCCGTTTAGACGAAGCCGATATGAAAAAGGTAAATATCCATGAAGGTCTTGATAGCACTTTAATGATTTTGCAGCACCGCTTGAAAGAACAACCAAACCGTCCGCCTATTCAAGTGATTAAAGAGTATGGAGATTTGCCAGAATTGGAATGCTACGCTGGGCAGCTTAACCAAGTATTTATGAATATTTGTTCTAATGCTATTGACGCTTTAGAGCAGATTGTACAGCAGGGAGATGCGACCAACGGCTATTGGGAAAATAATTGTTGTGACCACTTACAAAACATTTCTTGCCCACTGCTAAAAATTCGCATCCGCACTCTTTTAGTTGATGGCAAGTGGGTGCAGATTCACATTGCTGATAATGGTACTGGCATAGATTATGATGCGATCGCTAAAATTTACGATCCATTTTATACGACGAAACCTATCGGTGCTGGTACCGGGCTGGGTTTGGCAATTTCTTATCAAATTATTCAAGCCCATGAAGGTTATTTGCGCTGCACTTCCGAGGTTGGGAGAGGTACTGAGTTTATCATAGAAATTCCGTTGCGATCGCAATTTGGCGAGCGCCACCTACTGCCCAAGCAAGCTGTTATGAACAAGCTGGGTTTAGGCGTTAATAAATAATGCTGAATCCAGCTACCTTTTTCGGTTTTTTTTATTTTTTGCCTAACTTAGGCATCATCAAATCCATATTATCTGCCAATAACAAGTATTATGTGGGAAGCACTCAAAAATATCTTTTCCCCAACTCAGTATATGCCTCACGGTCATTGCTATCTTTGGCAAACGCCTTTAGTGTGGCTGCACGTAACTGGGGACTTTTTAATCGCGATCGCCTACTATTCTATTCCGGCGATGCTAATTTATTTTATCTTCAAGCGGCGCGATGTTCCTTTTTTAGGAATATTTGCTTTATTTGGTGCATTTATTATTCTGTGCGGCACGGGTCACTTGCTAGACATTTGGACGTTGTGGCATTCCGCTTATTGGCTGTCGGGGATTGAAAAAGGAATTACTGCACTGGTTTCCTGCTACACGGCTGCCTCTATGGTAACACTATTGCCACAGTTTTTGTCCTTAAAAACCCCCCAAGAATTAGAGGCCATAAATCGCAAGTTGCAGACTGAGATTGCTGTGCGTGAAGATGCAGAATTAGCGTTACGCCACGCTTATGATGATTTAGAAATTAAAGTCCAAGAGCGCACCGCACAGTTGACAGAAATCAATGGTTATTTAGAAGCAGAAATAAGAGAAAGGATAGCTGCTGAATCCGCTTTGCGGGAACGAGAAACTAGGTTAACCGAACAACAAAATGGTTTGCTACAATTAGCAAAAAATTCTAGTATCTACGAGGGAAATATCGCCGAGGCGTTGAGAGAGATTACGCAAATGGCAACTCGTACCCTAAATGTCGATCGGGCAAGTATTTGGTTTTATCAGGAAGATAAATCCTCACTGTGCTGTGCGGATATTTACGAACTGACTCCCAATCAACACAGCGCCGGCGCAGAACTGAAAGTTGCTGACTATCCTAGCTATTTCCAAGCTTTGAAGACAGAACAGGCGATCGCAGCGGTTGATGCCAAAACCGATCCGCGCACCCGAGAATTTAGCGAATCTTATTTGAAGCCTTTAAACATCTCGGCCATGCTAGATGTTCCTATTACCCATAAAGGGCAAATTGCGGGTGTAATTTGTTTAGAACATCAGGGAACGACCAGGAATTGGACGCTCGACGAACAAAGCTTCGCTAGCTATGTGGCGCAGATCGCAGCTTTAGCAATGGAAGCTCGCGATCGCAAGCAAGCCGAGTTAAACTTGCGTTCTGTCACCGAACGCTTGCAATATTTGCTGGCGACTACCCCGGCGGTGATTTTTAGCTGCAAATTAGGGGGAAATTATGAGGTAACATTTGTCAGCGATAATGTTGTTTCAATGATTGGTTACGAAGCGCGAGAATTGGTTGATGGTTCCCTTGATTGGCATAGCCTGGTTCATCCCGAAGATCGAGAGATTGTTGCTACTTCATACGCTCAGATATTGGAAAAAGAATCGATTTCCTACGAATACCGCGAACGGCACAAAGACGGTAGTTATCGCTGGATTTACGATGAGATCAAGTTAGTCAAAGATGCTGCGGGTCTACCTGTGGAGTGCGTTGGTTATGGAGTAGATGTTACTGCTCGCAAACAGGCGGAAATAGCCTTGCAGCAACAAGTAAAAAGGGAGCGGCTAGTGAATTCCATTCAAGAGCGAATTCGTTCCTCTCTTAACCTAGAAGAAGTGCTGACAATGGCTGTGGAAGAAGTCCGCCACTTTTTGTCAACGGATAGAACAGTTATTTACCGCTTTAATTTAGATTGGAGTGGATTTATAACCGTCGAGTCGGTAGCCGTCGGTACGATGCCAATTTTGGGGATTGACATTAATGACCCTTGTTTTCGACAAGGCTACGTCTCTATTTACGAGCAGGGACACGTCCGTGCGATCGACAATATTTATACGGCAGGTCTTTCAGAGTGCCACGTTAATTTACTGAGCCAGTTTGAAATTAAAGCTAACCTCGTGGTTCCCATTTTGCAAGGTGAAAAACTATGGGGTCTACTCATTGCTCATCACTGCCGCAGTCAAAGGCATTGGACTTCTTCTGAGATAGAATCTCTCCAGCAAATTTCCGTGCAGCTAGCAATTGCCATCAAGCAATCCACCCTTTTTGAACAAGCCAAAACAGAAATTGCAGAACGCAAATTAGCAGAAACAGCATTACAAAAAGCTGTCGTAGCTGCTGATACAGCTAACCGCGCCAAGAGCGAATTCCTTTCTTCTATGAGCCATGAATTGCGGACTCCCCTGAATGCCATTCTCGGATTTAGTCAGGTGATGGTGCGCGATTCATCTCTCAACAATCAACACCAACAGCACCTAGAAATTATAAATCGTGCGGGTGAACACTTGCTGGCCCTAATTAATGACATTTTGGAAATGTCCAAAATTGAAGCGGGCAGAAGTCAGCTTAATGAAAGCAGTTTTAATTTAATGCGCTTGCTAAAAACCTTAGAAGAAATGTTTCGATTAAAAGCTAAATCTAAGAAATTGCAGCTAAATTTAGAAGTGGGTGAAGGCGTACCACACTTTGTTACTGGAGATGAAGGTAAATTGCGGCAAATTTTGATCAATCTTGTAGGAAATGCGATCAAGTTTACAGAGAGGGGTAGCGTTACTTTGCGAGTAAAAAATCAGGTAAAAGAAAGTTTGGGGACTAAAACGGCAGAGTTTTCGGACACACACACAAAGCTTGATGACGCGGGTTCTGAACATTCCGAAAACTTAGCGGTTGAAACCGCAGCTATACAAAAAAAACCCGGATGGTGCACTGGTTTTAATCAGTCCGAAAGCTTGGCGGACTGTGATTGTGTAGACGCCAATCACCTTCACCCGGAATTGTTACGCCTTCAGTTTGAAATTGAAGATACTGGCCTTGGCATTGCCGCAGAAGAGATGAATAAGTTATTTGAACCCTTTGAGCAAACAAAAACAGGTCAAAAGTCTCAACAGGGGACTGGATTAGGTTTACCAATTAGCCGCAAATTTGTACAAATGATGGGAGGAGATATTACTGTCAGCAGTACACCTGACTTGGGAAGTAAGTTTGCATTTGATATTCAAATCAGCCTTGCCCCTCCCAGCGAGATTAAAATCCTTAAACCGCAGAAAAAAGTAATTGGTTTAGCACCGAATCAACCAGAATACCGGATTTTGGTTGTTGACGATCGCGCCGATAACTGCCTAGTCATAGAGAGATTATTGTCACCACTAGGCCTCATCGTGCGAGCCGCTAGAGATGGTGAAGAAGCTATTGCTGTATGGGAGGATTGGCAACCGCACCTGATCTGGATGGATATGCAGATGCCTGTCATGGATGGCTATGAAGCCACCAGAAAAATTAAAGCTCATCCTCTCGGAAAACAAACTGTAATAGTTGCTCTTACGGCTAGCGCTTTTGAAGAGGAACGACAAACTATTTTAGGAGCTGGCTGCGATGATTTCATGCGTAAACCCTTCGAGGCAAAGATATTATTTGCGAAAATGGAAGAACTTTTAGGAGTACGTTACATTTACGAGGAATCTGTGGATGCAACACTAGAAAATGAAAGCCAAATTAGCGGAGTGACTAGCAATCAATCTATCGAGTCACAACTCGGTCAAATGCCTCTTGAGTGGGTAGAAAAGATAGCTCATGCTGCTCATGAATGTTGCGACGATAAAATTGTCAAGTTGATTGAGGAAATGCCGAGCCAGTTTGCTTTGGCCGCAGAATATTTAACTACTTTGGTGCAGGATTTCCTCTTTGACGATATTATAGATATAGCGCAGTCAGCAGTTGCGACGAGGTGAAAATAACTGTTTTTAACTAATTTCAACTTAGGACGCTATTCTCTTTAAAAACTACCTAACATTAAGCCCCAATAGCGTCTCCTTGCCATCTCTTTTTAGGAGAGAAAATAGGAATTTCTACTGTTTCGTTTTTTTTGAGGTAAAATTCTTAAGTGTTAATATCTGTTATCTTGACAAACTACCGTGAGCGATCGCATGGACAGCCATCAATATCCTACAATTCAAGCCAACATTTTAGTAGTTGATGATAAGCCCGATAATGTGCGGCTTTTATCTACAATCTTGACCGAAGAAGGGTATCAGGTTCGTAAAGCGCTGAACGGGCAAAGGGCGATCGCTACAGTGCAAGAGTTTCCGCCGACTCTAATTTTGCTGGACGTGATGATGCCAGAGATGAATGGATATGAGGTATGTGCAAAGTTGAAAGCTTCACCAAAAACCAGTTCCATTCCTGTGATTTTCTTAAGCGCCTTAGATGACGTTTTAGATAAAGTGAAAGCTTTTGATGTGGGAGCAGTTGACTATATTACTAAACCTTTTCATGGTAAAGAAGTATTGGCACGAGTAGCAAATCAGTTAACTATTCAAAGTCAACAACAGTTACTTCAAGAGCAAACGAAGCAATTCCAAGAACTTGTCGAACGTTTGCAAAACGAAATTAAAGAGCGCCAGGGGGTGGAGCTAGCTTTACGGCTTGCTCAAACAAAGTCGGATCATTTATTGCTGAATATTTTACCAGCAGCGATTGTTGAAAATTTGAAAAAGGGCGAGGGTTCTCCTGCCCAGAGGTTTGATTCAGCAACAGTTCTTTTTGCCGATATTGTCGATTTTACGTCTATTGCTGCTAGAATGTTACCTCTAGAATTGGTAAATGTATTGAACCAAATTTTTTCCAGGTTTGACCAACTAACTGAAAAACACGGTTTGGAAAAAATTAAAACCATTGGAGATGCTTATATGGTAGCGGGGGGGTTGCCGGTGCCGAGGGCAGATCATGCAGAAGCGATCGCGAATATGGCCTTGGATATGCAGGAAGCGATCGCTGATTTTCAAAATGACAGAGGCGAACCATTTCAAATTCGGATTGGCATTCATACAGGGCCAGTAGTTGCTGGCGTAATTGGCACTAAAAAATTTATCTATGACTTGTGGGGAGATACTGTTAATGTTGCTTCTCGGATGGAATGTCAAGGATTACCGGGATATATTCAAGTTACTACGGCTATTTACGACCTGTTAAAAGATCGGTATTTATTTGAGGAAAGAGGTGCGATTACGATTAAAGGAAAAGGAGAGATGAGCGTCTATTGGCTAAAAGGTAAACAAGATAATCCAGCGGTAGAAACCGATGCTTGTCAAACGAAGTCCACTCCTAGCGAACTAATAGATTACCCAAATACCCCACTTATTTAAGAAGTTGGGCATCTAACCTAGGAGCTATGGATGAACGTCGAGCTAATTCTTAAAAAATGAAAATAACTTGCAGTTTCCAATTTGTATTTTCCCGGACGATTTCAATGCGATCGATAAATTCTCGAAAGTAAAACCTGCGTTCTGATTCTGATAAATCGAGCCAAAATTGCGGCAGGGAAACAGTTTGGGCAGTTTCTCGCAAATTTACTGGGGGTAGTTGGGCTAATTTGCTTTGCAGTTCGGCAATTTCGGTGCGGATTTTGTATGCTCTAAACTCTGCCGTTTCGGTGTCTAAAATACCGCTGTCAATCAGGGCGGAAAGTTGCTCTATGATTTCTTGTTTGGATGCGATCGCCCTGACAATTCCTGCTTTAATTCCATTCATATTTGGCATTTGCAACCCAGCAACAGCATCGGGTAAATCCCGACAAATACCGGCAATGGTTAATTGCAATACTTCATCGTAGGAAAGGCCGCTACATTTAGGCTGTTTTGGACAGTTAATCGGTCGCAAATAAAGGTATTCTTTTTCTTGGCGGTAGGAGGTGACTTTGGCAACTGTCATCGGCGATTTGCATTCTGCACAAATTGCTAAACCTGCGAGGGAACGTGGGGCGCTAGCGCTGCGAGGTGAAAGGCAGCGGTTACGGCGCAGTAACCTGTCTATTTGGGCTGCTTCTTCTCTGGAAATAATCGGGACGTGGGTGTTAGAAATTACTTGACCGTTTTGATATTCCAAATCGCCTCGGTAGGCGGGATTTATCAGCCAGCGGCGGCCGGTGCTTACAGAGATTTTTTTGTTGTATTTCTTGGCTAAATACCGCACGGAACCTCGCAAGGAACCGTAAATTAAAAAGTGTTCAAAAAAGTCTTTGACGGTGGGGGCGGTGGTTTTATCGATCGTATAACAATCTTTGCCCCGCCGGTAGCCGTAGGGAGCCTTACCCGGTGGAATCCTGGATTTGATGCGGTTGCGGGCGTGTCCTTTGCGAATACTCCGGCTGTGTTGGCTGCGCTGGATTTCTGCGAGGATTTGCAGCAAGTTTTTGCGGTTTCGCGGTTCTGTTTCTGCTTGTACGATGATTTCGACGCCGAGGTTTTCGAGTTGGGCGAGGTGCGAACACACTTGCTGTACGGTGTCGCCGAGTTCTTCAAAGCGCTGAATTAATAAGTATTTGACTGGTTCTGTTTCGCAGTCTTTGAGGAGTTGCTGCAGTTGTTGCCGCCCTCCTAAGTCTTGATAGGTGCGATCGACTTCTTGACCCCAAATTTCCGGTGCGGGTGCTGCTTCCAGTAGCGGTTCGGTGTAAGAATAAGCGATGATTTTCATCTGTTACTCGCTGAGTTCGATGATGTTGCCGTCGGGATCTTGGGTAAATAATGCCGATCGACCTGACGCGCTCATTTGAAACGGGCAATTGTGAGCGATTAACTGCTGTTTGGCTGCCTCTAAGTTAGCAACAGAAAATGCTAGATGTCGGTTGCGTCCCCATTTGGCATGGTCTACGGCATCTGGGATAATTGTGGCAGCTAAAATTAGGTGGAGCTGGAAGTCTCCGATTTGATACCAGATTCCGGGAAATTTTAAGTCTCGATCGATTTTTTGCAGTCTTAGTACGGTGCTGTAAAAGTTTTGGGATTTTTCTAGGTTGGAGATGAGTAGGGCGCTGTGGACGGAGTTAGTAATTTGCATTTTTTTGAGTATTTATTTTTTTATTGTAACCGCTGATGGAGGCAGATGAGCGCTGATGAACGCCGATTTTTTGATGTTGGTTGAGTTTTTGATATGATAACATTGTGAGTCGCTCTTAATATATCCATTATCAAGTCTTGTAACAAACAACTGCCCGCTGGGAGTGTTTTTAACAATGGTTTCTCAAAAAAGTGCGATCGTCTCCAGATCGGGCAAATTCCGTCTCTGCAATGTCTTGGTAGTTCCCTTTGTTCTCCAAATTTTGGCGGCTGTTGGCTGCGTTGGCTATCTCTCTTACAGAAACGGAGAGCAGATAGTTAACGATATTGTTAGTCAGTTGCGGCAGGAAGTGAGTGCGAGAGTTTACGAACGTGTTCAAAC
Organism: Microcoleus sp. Pol7_B2; assembly: GCF_036701035.1. Lineage (NCBI taxonomy): Bacteria > Bacillati > Cyanobacteriota > Cyanophyceae > Oscillatoriales > Microcoleaceae > Microcoleus > Microcoleus sp. Pol7_B2. Next base: position 25,767 of record NZ_JAUBQB010000037.1, read on the forward strand.
CTATCTGGAAGCTCCGCCATTGGTGAATCAGATCAATCAGGATGCTGTACCTTTGGGGGTGTTGAACTTTGACGATTTGGAACAAGCACGACCCTATTTTTGGAAACAAGTTCTGCAATTTAATTCGATCGGTCACGCGGGAATTGCCAACGAAAAAGGTCAGTACCTGCGTGTGGGTTGGGTAAATCGGCTGGTTGGACTTGAACAACCTCAGCTTGCCCAGCAACTGGTTTCCGGGGGTGGCGACTTGATATATTACAACCTTGACGCTGATGGAAACCCCACAAAAATTGACAAAACTACGCCCAATTATGACGTTCGCACGCGCCCTTTTTACAGAGTTGTTGTTGAGAAGAAACAGGCAGCTTGGAGTGAAGTTTATATTAATTTTGGCTACGGTACGCTGCAAATTAATGCGAGTCTACCCTATTATGATCCCGAAGGGAAACTAATTGGTGTGCTGACTTGCCAGATGGGACTAGATCAAATTCGTCACTTCTTGCAAACCTTAAGGGTGGGTAATTCCGGTCAAGTATTTATCATTGAGCCCCAGGGTGAATTAATAGCCACCTCGCTTAAAGAACAGCCTCTTTCAGTGGGAAAAGGCAAAGATACAAAGCGGCTCAAAGCACAGGAAAGCAGCAACCCATTGATGCGTCAAAGTGTGGTTTATCTGCTCGATCAATTCAAGCGTTTGGAAGACATCCATCAAACTGTTCAACTTGACTTTAAGCTAAACGGTGAGCGGCAATTTATCCAAGTTTCTCCGCTAACTGACAAGTACGGTCTCAATTGGCTGATTGTAGTAGTAGTTCCTGAAGCCGACTTTATGGCGCAAATTTATGCTAACACTCGCCAGACATTTTTGCTGTGTATTGTGGCTCTAATTGTCTCTGTTGGAGTGGGTATTTTCACCGCTAGCTGGATTACTCGCCCCCTGAATCAAATTGCTCAAGCTTCAGAATATCTAGCAGGTGGTGTTCTTAACCAGAACGTTACTTCCAGTCTGATTTGGGAAATTGAAACCTTAAGAAATTCGTTTAACAGCATGGCGAGACAACAGCAAGAATCCTTTGAAACGCTAGAAGATAAAGTCAAAGAACGTACCTCTGAACTCGCCACAGCCACTAAACAAATTGCCACTCTCAACCAGCGCCTGAAAGCGGAAAATCTCCGCATGAGCTCCGAGCTCGATATGCTCAAACAAATGCAGCAGTTGATTCTGCCAAAACCTGCTGAACTCGCAGCGATTGAAGATTTAGATATTGCCGGATTTATGGAGCCAGCCTCGGAAGTAGGCGGTGATTACTACGACGTACTTTGTACTAACGGGGTTGTCACGATTTGCATTGGTGATGTCACCGGACACGGATTAGAAAGTGGCATTTTGATGGTGATGACTCAAGCTGCTGTCCGCACTCTTCAGGAAATGCAAGAATCCGATCCGGTGCGTTTTTTAGATACCCTCAACCGCACTATTTATAAAAATGTCCAGCGCATGAACTCCGACAAAAATATGACACTGGCTTTGCTAAACTATGCGGAGCGAACCATTAGTATCAGCGGTCAACATGAGGAAATTCTTGTGATCAGGAAAGGTGGTCAAATCCAGCGGATAGACACCATAAATTTAGGATTTCCGCTCGCCTTAGATGAGGAGATTTCCGAGTGGATTAGCCATGTTTTAGTAGACTTAGAGCCGGGGGATGGGGTGGTGCTTTATACTGACGGCATCCCCGAAGCTAGAAACATACACAAAAAATTCTACGGTATCGAAAGACTCTGTGAAGTGGTTTCTCAAAACTGGCATTTGAGCGCCGAACAAATCAAGGAAGCCACCATCGCTGATTTGCGAAAATTTATTGGAGAACAAAAGGTATTTGATGACATTACTTTGCTAGTATTGAAGCAACAGGGAAATATTGTGCATAATTTATGATTGACGGTCGTCAACCCGGTTTATACCAGGGGTCTTGGATTTAGTGGTCAAGCATCGAAGCAGAAACAGGATTTCGAGTTCCGCGCCTGTAAGTTATAATAATTTACAGCGAGGAAGTCAAACAACTTTGCGCTTCCAGATTCGGAAGTATAAATTATGAAACCACAAATAAATTTAGCACCATCTAAATCTCCCGAAGAACTCCATAAACAGCTACAGGAGTTGAGGGAAAAACTTGAGGAAGTAGAGGATGAAAAAAACAGCTATGAAACTTTAGTAGAAATTATCACGGAACACTCGACGGATCTGGAAAACCAGATCCGTCATAAAAACCGAGAGATGCAGACTTACATCGAGCAGGTAAAAAAAGTTATAGATGCAGCTATTGCTGTAAAAAACAATAGCTTTCAACCCCAGATATTGTCAGATGTGGCAGCGCGCAGTGATGCACTGGGAGAACTGGCACAGGTATTTGCCCATATGGTGCAAACGGTGAAAGCGCGGGAACAAGAATTAGAGAAACTTTTGCAGGCTTACGGACGTTTTGTTCCCGATGAATTTCTCCAATTTCTCGGCAAGCAAAGCATGGTTGATTTCCAGCTTGGAGATCACGTGAGCAAAGAGATGGCAATTATGTTTTCCGATATGCGTTCCTTCACCACGATGGCGGAGCAAATGACTCCTCAAGAAAACTTTGACTTCATCAATAACTATTTACAGCAAATTAGTCCCGAAATTCGTAAGCACAACGGTTTTATTGTCAAGTATATAGGAGATGGGGTTATGGCAGTCTTTCCTGATGGCGTGGATGATGCTATTCAGGCAGGAATTGTGAAATTGGAGCAGTTGCAGAAATACAATCAAAGCCGTAAAATAAACGGGGATCTACCGCTGAAGATTGGCATTGGTATCCATGTGGGTGATACGATGGTTGGGATTATTGGTGACGCCAATCGGATGCAAGCAGATGCGCTCTCAGATCATGTCAATCTCACCGCTCGTCTGGAAGGTTTGACTAAGTATTATGGCGTATCTTTATTAATTTCTGGAGATGTGGTACAACGTTTGAGTCAACCCGAAAAGTATCATATCCGTTTTTTAGATCGGGCTATTGTCAAAGGTAGACAAGAAGCCATTACAGTTTGTGAGGTGTTAGATGTTGAAGTAGAGCCAGTGCGATCGCTCAAAATTCAAACTTTGCCTATATTTGAGGAGGGACTCCAAGAATATTGTCAGGGAAACTTTGCTAAGGCTATAGCTTGTTTTGAACAGATAGTAGCACTAAATCCAGATGACAAGCCAAGTCAACTTTACCTAAAACGCATCCAATTGCTATTAGAAAATAGTCTTCCTGCTAACTGGAATGGCGTGTGGAAATTCACTCAAAAGTGACATTAATACATCAATTGGAGATAAAAACATCATGACATCTGGAAGCTTAAAAACAATGACACAAATCTTTGGAGAATTCATTGAAGATTTTCCTCCTGAACACGACTCCCTAGAACTTACATTTACTCCCAGTTCTCGCCCCATCAAACAGCGCTGGCGCAACAATCGGCTTTCCGCTCATTTTGTAGCCGATTATTTGTCTAGCTTTCTACCGGTGGATGAGGAGGATGCTAGCAGTGAGAAACGGATAAAAGAAAGCAAAGGAGCTGTTAGCTATGTCGCCAACGAACTGTTAGAAAATGCGATAAAATTTAATAAGGATGATATCAATTACAAGGTCAGATTTGGTATACATTTTATTGGTGAAACCGAGGTGACGGCGGTAATTTTTGCCAGTAATAGTGTCAATCCAGAAGGGGCGAAGAAGTTGAAGGAGTTTATTGAAGAAATTCTCGATTCCGATCCAAATGAACTTTATTTGCAGCAGCTTGAAAAGAATGCGGAATCTGAAAGCGATACCTCGGGATTGGGATTGCTGACGATGATTAATGACTATTCAGCTAAGATAGGTTGGAAATTCGATCGCAGGCCAGATAGTGATACCATCATTGTTACGACTGTCGTTCAAATTAGGGTCTAGTTTCTAGCATTTCAATATTTACTCTCTTGTGCGATCGCAATATATTAGTCAGGAAACCAAATCACAATGGGCATTCAAGAAATTAAAGGTGAAGATTACAGCATCCAGTACGATCCAGAATCAGTCACAGTCACTTTCCAAGGCGAACTCAGCCTGAGTGGCCCTCCAGAATATGCCCCAATAGCCGAATTGTTAGATGAGGTCGCCAATGGCGAACCGCCTACTATTACCTTGAACCTAAAACAATTGGAATTTGTTAACAGTTCTGGTATCAGTATGCTGTCTAAATTTGTCATTAGCGTCCGGAAAAAGAAAACGATTCAACTTTTGGTATTGGGTTCAAATGATATTCCTTGGCAACAGAAATCTCTCAGAAATTTAGAAAAGCTGTTGCCAACTTTGAAGCTAGAATTAGCGTAGGATATGTGTAAATTTTAACTACAGTTAACATAGGCGGGACGCCCGTGCCACACACAGTTAACACAGGCAGGACGCCCGTGCCACAGTTAACATACATAAATGTGGATGATTAGTAAATTGCTTAAGTTTGCTGGATCGGCAGTTCAATGATAAACTCGGTTCCCTTGCCGGGTTCCGACTCGCACCGAAGCGATCCTCGGTGATTGTCTACTAAGATTTTGTAGACAATAGACAATCCTAAACCGGTACCTTTACCGATTTCCTTGGTGGTGAAAAACTGCTCGAACATTCGCTCTTTTATCTGTGGTGTCATTCCGGGTCCCGTGTCCGCAATCCGCACTCTCACGCGATCGGGGCCAGCTAATTCTGTGGTTATCGAAATTTTGAGCGCAGCATAGGGCTGATTTTGTGATGTCTCGTCCAAAGCATCGATGGCATTGGTAATTAGATTCATAAATACTTGATTTAGCTGTCCTGAATAACACTCTACATGAGGCAATTTTCCATAATTTTTAATTACTTGAATGTCGCGACGGTCTATTTGAGAATTGAGACGGTTTCGCAAAATTAACACGGTGCTATCAATGCTGTCGTGCAAGTCGCACATGGTCATGTTACTGTTATCGGTTCGCGAAAAATTGCCCATAGATTTGACAATTTCGCGAATGCGATTGGAACCCATTTGCATGGAAGAGATAACTTTAGGCAAGTCTTCAACTAGAAAACCAAGATCTATCTCTTCGATTTTAGCTGTGATTTCTGGACAGGGATTGGGATAGCATTCTTGATAGAGACACAGCAGGTGCAACAAATCTTGAGTATAAATTGCGGCATGGCTCAAGTTCCCGTAAATAAAACTAACTGGGTTATTAATTTCGTGGACGATACTAGCCATTAACGCCCCCAGCGAAGACATTTTTTCGCTGTGGAGGAGTTGAGCTTGAGTTTGTTTTAGTTCGCGAAGTGCGCGATCGAGCTGGGCGGCTTGAGCTTCCGCTTTCGAGGTAGCAGCACAACTTTCTTGATAAAGTTCTACCTGTTTAAGGTCGATTTCAAATTGTTCTATTTCGCTTTCTTGCTGGTATTGACTCACCACGGCATCGAAAGCTTCTAGCAAGTCGCCGCCCGCTGCTTCGACAATGTACAGCAGGTGGGGATTTTCCAGCATGAGTTCGGCATCGGGAACTTGCACCAATGCTTTTATTCGATCGATATATGCGCGCACTTGCTTGTCTAAATACAGTGGCGGCTCAAAATACATTGCCTTGAGGGCGCCTGAAGGGGGACTCACTAAGTTGACGCTGCTACCAATATTAATTAAGTCGCGGTGCGATTTTTCCATAAGCTCGATCGCTTCTAACAAATTCACCCGCAGTTGGGCTCTTTCTACCCCATTCTGAGAGCAAACTAACCTCATGCAAAAAAAAGCCGTTCGTTGGGAAAGCATTCGCTGGCGGCCGCTGATGTTAATTACCGCAGCACTAATTTTTCTGGCTGTCGTAATTTCTTCCAGATTAAAATAGTTCCTCATTGCCGCCATTGGTAATATCCCCGACTCAACTAAATGTCTGTAGCTCGTGCTGACACAAGATTTAAGAGCCATAAAAATAATTGTACAAGACACTAATCAATATATTCTGTATTTCCTAATAAAGTAGTATACTAAAACACAATTATTGGGAATTGGTGGCTTATCACACTTTTCATGATTAGGCTTCTTGCACAGTTTTTCTTAATTATTCAAAAATTCACAAGTCAACTTCGCCATAATTTGAGCTTGAGTTTGCGGCAAGCCGTGATCAGCATTGGGAATAATTGCTAACTCTGCCCCCGGTATCTCGTTAGCGTAGGTTTCACAGTGCCATAGAGGAATTGTTTCGTCACTATCTGCTGCGATGACTAAGGTAGGAATTTGCAATTGGTGAATTTCTTTTTCTACTGTATCAACTGCATCTTCTGGCCGCATCCGACTCATTAAAAATGACCTTGCTACTGGTTGAGACATTAACTCCCTGCGCCACCCAGAAATTTGCTGCAATTGCTCACTTTTTCCCGCTAAACTAGCAAAAGGTTTTGCCAACTGCAAGGCCCAATCAACGGCTGGGGTTTCCCACAACAGCGGCCGCAAAGCATCGTATTGACCGCAAAAACTGTCCTCCCGAATTCCGGCTGGTGCTGCTAACACTAAACTGCTCACAGAATTAGGATATTTGAGGGAATATGCAGATGCTACTCAACCGCCAAAAGAATGTCCGATGATGCAGCATGGTTCGATATTTAGTTGTTCTACAACTTGCCACACAAAAGCAACTTCTACAGCTACGTCGTAGCGGATTTCTGGTTTGCTGGATTCTCCAAAACCCAACATATCTAAACTGATGCACCGAAACCGAGATTGCAATAACTCAATTAATGGCAGCCAGCAAGTCTTTTCTCCTAAGAAACCGTGCAGCATCAATAAGGGTCTGCCGCACCCGATGTCGAGGTAGGCGGCTGTTTGGGTGGTGCTATTGACAAATGTACTTAATATGTGCTTTTGTCCTGCAAGTGCTTGAGACTGCATGGGACTCGACTCCTGATAGGTAAGAAATATTTGTAAACAATTGTAACAAAAAAGCAGTCCAAAGGTTAAACTTCATTACGGAGTACACAGTTAGAAATAGACCATGATATTGTCTATGATTATTAGAAAATACTACAAACTCAAAGCAGGAGAACACTTTGAACTCTACTTTAAAACAGTACCCGGCTTGCTCTCTTCGCGAAGATGTCAGTGAGTACGTAGCACACCTACAGCTTCACATGACTTTACAAGCTCGCAACTTGCTCCCTACCATTACCACCGCTAAGGATAGTCGCGAACAACTGTTGCAGCAAACTCAGGCTCATTTTGAGAAACGAGTTTCTCGACAAGCTATTTAAACAAATTTTACGATCGCCCGCGGTCGATCGAACTTTCGCACATTTCAGCATCCCAGAAACCCGGTAGCCTCAACAATACCGGGTTTCTTTTCGGCTAATTATGCAGGGGGCCCGGTTTTGGGTAATATGCGTTCGGTGTGTTTTAAATTTAATGTCTATGCGAATTTCGATTATTGCATTTTTGACTTTGGCGGCGCTGGGTGGCGGCCAATTGGCAGCGCGGGCGATCGATCCGAGTGCCGCAGCGACTGAGGCGGAGTTTAGAGAGGGAACCGCACAGGCACAGAGGGCGCAGAGGGAGGATGAGGTCATTGGTGATAACTTAACGTTAAACCGACCGTCTCTCTTGTTTGTAGCCAAGTCTAGATCCCCCCTAACCCCCCTTAATAAGGGGGGGACAAGAAATATGCTCAAAGTCCCCCTTATTAAGGGGGATTTAGGGGTATCTAGACTAGATGACAAGCGACATTTGTTCTCGGTTCCAGTCTTAAATAGTCACCAATCGGATGAGGTGAACCCAACTGTGCAGGATTTGCCGGCATCCGATGAGCTCGCAGCTTCTCCAGAAGTACGCGCGGCGCAGCTATCTCCTAGTGAATCGCCCTCATATCGTTTCCGGTTGCATCACAATAATAAAATTGAGTCAACAGTTAACACTCAACCATTGAGTTTTTCCACCCGGAGTCAACAGTCAACAGCCAACAGTCAACAGTCAACAGTCATTCCGGTGCAACCGGAATTGATATCACTCAAGTCCAGCCACAATAAAGATTTTACATCGTTAAAAACTCCGGCGACGATCGCGGCAAACCCCGAAATCCCCGAAGCAGCAAACAGCAACGCCCGACAGCTAGGCGGTGCTCTACAAATCAGTCAAGCGGTCAATGCTGAAGGCGTTTACGTTGCAGAGGTGAAAATTCGCTTTGTCAATTCCCGAGGCGAAGCTGTTGATAAAAAAGGGAATCCGGTTGAGGGCAGAATTTCGGAAGACTTTATCCGAGGCGAGCTCAAACTCAAGGCGGGGGATAACTACAGGCGGGAAGTTGTACGATCGGACTTGCAGCAGTTGCAGCAATTGGGATTGTTTGACAAGGTTACGGTTTCGATCGAAGAAGTTGGCACGGATGTTAATGTAATCTACAACGTTCAAGAGCGATCGGCTCGCTCTTTTAGCGTAAGTGCCAGTCTTAGTGATGATGTTGGCGTTGCTGTTCCTCTTTCCTATACCGATCGAACTTTCGGCCGGACCCCGCAGCGGCTGGCGGTGGAACTTGAACCCAGCCTCCGAGGTATCCAGTACGATGTCCAGTTTGTCAGCCCTTACGTTGCCGCCGAAGACCGTTTGGGATACAGTGTGAGAGCTTTTGGCGATCGCAGAATATCGGAAATTTTCAACAAAGATATTGATTTGCCCAACGGGAACCGAGTTCGGGAAATTCGGATGGGGGGAAATCTCAGGTTTACCAGACCTTTGGGCGATTGGCAATCGACTTTGGGACTGAACTATACAAACATCAGTACGCGCGATCGCAACTTAAATATCGCCCGCCGCGACGAACTCGGCAATCCTCTCACATTCAGCGGCAGTGGCGTTGACGAGTTATACACTGTTTCTTTTGGCGCAATGCGCGATCGGCGGGACAATCCCTTCAACCCCACCAGTGGCTCGATTCTCAGCCTCAGCACCGAGCAGTCGATACCTCTGGGACGAGGTAACATTGTGAGCAACAGGCTGTTAGCAAATTATATACACTATGTACCACTAACTTTCCTGGGGCTCAGCGAGTCCGAAGCTTTGCCCGAAATGCTGGCTTTTAACTTGCAAGCGGGTACGGTAATCGGGGATTTGCCACCAACGGAAGCTTTTCGCCTCGGCGGCCGCAATTCCGTGCGGGGTTACGATAGCGGGGATATTGGCAGTGGCCGGAGTTATTTTTTGGCTTCCGGCGAATATCGGTTCCCTGTGGGTCAGGATGTGGGCGGCGTAATATTTGTTGATTTTGCGTCGGATTTAGGAACAGGAGATAGCGTACTCGGAAAACCGGCGGTAGTCAGGGACAAACCGGGGACTGGGGCAGGTGTTGGGGTGGGTGTGAGGGTGCGATCGTCCTTTGGATTAATTCGCTTAGATATGGCTGTTAGCGACTCCGGCGACCTCAAATTTATACTCGGTACAAAGCAACGTTTTTAACAGTAGTACAACAGATCGGTTAAACCACAATCTTAAACAGATTTTGCGCGACTCAATTGCCGCCAAAGCCGTTGGCAGGGTATCATCAAACCTACCGGCCTCGGCTGGCGGGGTGTCGGTAATTGCTGCTAAGGATTGGGCGAGTTGTCGATCGAATAATTGAGTTGGATTTCTTTGCTCAACCCAACCTCCAAAGTGGTACTAATCGAAATTGAGTAAAATACAGCACCTCGGTAAGGACACAACAATGTTGTATCCCTACTGTGTGGTAGACAATTGACAATTGCTATATTTATTTAGGCTCGTAAATGCTTAACGCTTTGGTTTCTTTACATCAACAGTTTTCGGCTTAGCCGCCGGAGTGCGCGGATAAAACTTAAACTTATTGAGCGCAGCACTTGCCGATTTAGCCACACCGCTATCTATATCTCGCAAAGCTTTTTGTAGCAGCGGAATCACTTTTTCAGACTTAATCATTGCTAGTGCTTCCACAGCAGCTTGGCGCACCTCCGGCTGAATATCTTGAGCTAATTTTCCCAAGGTTTCTATTGCCCGCTGACCTTCTGCTCTCAGAGCATTAGCAGCAGCCATTTTACCTAAAGCAGACGCTGCAAACTTGCGGGTTTCTTTGTCCTGACTTTGAACACATCCCATCAACTGCGGTAGGGAATAGCTTGTTGCTTGTCTGGTAATTGGAAGCTGTGGTTCTACTGCTGGTTGATGTAAATCAATTTGTTGTGGTTCCGAAAAATCTGTGTAATTTAACTCTTCTTGAACTTCTGTTTGATTTAACTCACTTGACTGTTCCTGCCAAACTTCTTCTTGTGGTAAATATTCTCCAAATTCTGTGGGATTTAACTGACTGAACTGCTCCTCCGGGACTTCTTGTTGTACATTACTCTCGTACTGATCTTGCAAAGACCTGATAGTAGCTTGCATCTGAGCTTCGTGCTCTCTCAACTGCTCGTGAGCCGCTTGCAACTGACTCTCGTATTGCTCTTGCAAAGCCTCCATATTTAACTGCATCTCAACCTCGCGGTTCTCATATTCCTCGGCAATTTGCCTCAAGCGAATTTCGTGTTCATTTTGCAGGTTTTGCAAATGTTGCTCCATCTGAGCTTGATAATTTATATGCAATTCGTCAGCAACTCTGAGTAAATGATGTTCGTGTTCAGCTTGCAAAGATTGGATATTTTGCTGCATCCTAGCATTGTTAGCGACTTCTAATTCCTCGCTGATTTGTCGCCGCAGCTCGTACTCGTCTACGCTGGCAACTGGTTGGACCTGACTGTCGCGTTCGGCCAAAACTTGTTGGAGCTGATTTTCATATTGAGCCGCAACTTGTTTGAGCTGGTTTTCGTATTGGGTAGTAACTTGTCTGAGTAAATTTTCGTGTTCGATAGTAGCTTTTCTAAGCTGATTTTCGCGTTCTTGTTGCTGAGATTCGACAGCTTGTCGCACCCGAGACATCTGAGCTAATTCTATTTCTTCACTAATTCTGCTAGTTTGCTGCAAGTATTCTTGTTTTTGCTTGTTTAAGCGCTTTTCCACTAACCAGTAAGCAACTGCTACCCCTGCCAAAAAACCTAAGATCGCTCCTATGATACCCACAACTGAGATCCTCCCGACAAAATAGTGATGCTGGACTTTTTACATTTAACCATACAGCCTCCTGTAACCGCCCAGTAGCAACAGCCAGCCTGTCACTGCCAGCCAGTGAACCGCCACCGCAGGCCAGATAGAACCGCTTTGCAGGTATGCGATGGAGCACGCAACTCCCAAAATTGCTGCCAGTAGCAAAAACACTGGATTCATAAAGGTCGATCGACCAACCGGGTAAAAAGTCAGCGCGTTCAGCGGGTGGTAAACTACAAAAACCGCCAAACTCGCGCATCCCCAAAACCACAGCATTAAGCCAGAAGCATTCTCGAACGGATGTGGCAGCATTAACACCCGGAACAATAATTCCTCGGTGATGCCCGGACTTAACAAACAGCCAATGAGCACTCCCACAATTGTACGCCGAGAGGTTTGCACGTCTACTTTTAGAAATCCCGACCAAAAACCCACGGAAAGAGCGATCAAAGTGTAAACCAGCGCGAGCATAGCTGCAACCAGCCAATCACTGAAATCAGGAATAGTTGAAAAAGCCAGGGTGACGCGGCGTATCAGGAATCCCGGCAGCGCCATCGCACTAAAATTTAACATAATCAAACTGATCCTTAAAATTTTCAAACAGATGTTAGCAGTAAGTTGAGCCGTTTATTATGCAAAACCAATCATTGCCGCCCGTCAGAGTCCGCGTTTTTGTTTCCGGATTAGTTCAAGGAGTAGGATACCGATATTCAACGAGGAATCAAGCAAAGTATTTCGGCCTGGGCGGCTGGGTAAGAAACCTCCCCGATGGGCGCGTCGAGGCTGTCTTTGAAGGCTCCAAACAAGCTGTGGAAGGAATGATTAGTTGGTGCCGCCGCGGCCCCACCGGTGCTACGGTTAGTGAGTTGGTTTTGGAATACGAAGACCCGGAGGGCGAGCGCACTTTTGAGATCCGCCGATAAAACAATAAAGGAAATAAACTGCGGTTGAAACCGCTACTATACAAACGAAGTCTGCCTAGTCTACGGCAGGCTTCGCCCAAGCAGACTAAAGAATAAATCCGATAAAAAACGCGAATTTGGTATTGCCAATTTATCAATGATGAGCAAGTTGACTTAAATTAGCAAACAACTGAGCAACTTTGGTCAAATCTTTATCTCCCGGCGCTATTTCTACGCCGCTAGAAAGATCAACACCGCTGAAGTTATTGCCGATCGCGCTATCAATTGCATTTAAAATATTATCGGGTGTTAAACCGCCCGCCAGCAACCAAGGACACTGCGGTCTAAACTCTGATAACATCCTCCAGTCGATCTTTTTACCAGTACCGCCCAATTGCTCTGGATGGTAAGCATCCAGTAGTAAAGTATCGACACGAACAGCATAAACAGCAGCGGTGGCTAAAGTTTCAGGAGTCTTAACTCTCAGGGCTTTGATAATTTCAATTCCCGGCAAAAACTCCCGCAGTCGATCGCAATATTCCCCTGTTTCATCTCCATGCAACTGCACCCCGCTTAAATTTGACTCTGCCGCTACTTGACATATATTTTCTATTGTGGTGTTGGCAAAAACGCCGATGCGATCGACATTTTCCGGCAACTGCTCGACAATCAGGCGAATTGTTTCTGGGCTGACATAGCGGGGGGAAGCCGGCACGCAGATAAACCCTAAAGCCTGGGCTCCCAAACGGGCGATCGCAATTCCTTGGTCTAATTTAGTGATTCCGCAAATTTTAACCCGCACTCTTGCTCCTCGGTTCCGCAGTTGTATCAAAATATCAACGAATTGTTAACTATTAAAACAAATCTTAGTTTAATGCAAACCGCTTTTTATAATCTTGGAAATCAATTTATCTGTGAAATCAGGAGATAAGAACATGATCAACTCATCTTTGCTGTTAGCCGTACAATCTACCGCTCCCTCAACACCCGAGTGGTCGCCAATGGTAGGACTGACAATGATTTTATGTAATTTGCTGGCGATCACGATCGGCTACTACGGCATCTCCAAGCAAAACCGAGGCAAGGGCCCAGCTTTACCCGTTGCACTCCCTGGAATGTTCAAAGGCTTCGGCGTACCAGAATTGCTGGCAACAGCCAGCTTCGGCCACTTGCTCGGAGCCGGAGTAATCTTGGGCTTGGGTAACGCCGGAGTTCTGTAAAAATCAGGGGAAAGGCAAAGGCAAGGGGTAGAAAAGATATAATAGAAACTCTTTCTTGCTCTCCTTTCCCAGGAAACTTCATGCAGACAGGTTGGCGAATCGGCTCTTTATTTGGCATCCCCCTAGTTATAGATTATTCGTGGTTTATAATTTTAGCTTTAGCAACCCGCGAATACGCCAGCAGTTACCGCCTGTGGGGGCCTGCGCTCTCCTGGAGTGCGGGGTTAGCAATAGCTCTGCTACTGTTTGCTTCCGTGCTCTTGCACGAACTCGGACACAGCTTGGCCGCGATATCGCAAGGCATTAAAGTTAATTCTATTACCTTATTCTTATTTGGCGGAGTAGCTTCGATCGACTCGGAATCAAAAACTCCCGGTCAAGCTTTTCAAGTAGCTATTGCCGGCCCTCTCGTCAGCTTTGCGCTGTTTTTAATCCTCGGTTTGGGTTCTCAAGTTCTGCCCCCGAAAAGTTTGCTAGCAATTGTCACCGAAAGGGTAGCACTAATCAATCTCGTTTTGGGATTATTTAACTTAATTCCCGGTCTGCCTTTGGATGGAGGACAAGTTTTAAAAGCAGCAATTTGGAAAATCACCGGCTCTCGATTTGCCGGCGTTCGCTGGGCAGCAAAAACAGGACAAGTTTTAGGTTGGCTGGCTGTTGCTTTGGGTCTGAGTTTATGCTTTTTAGCGCGCGAGTACGGCGGCTTGTGGATTGCGCTGATCGGCTGGTTTGGCATTCGCAATGCCACTGCTTATAGCCAAGTTACTTCGCTGCAAGAAGCCCTGCTCAAAATTAAAGCCAGCGATACGATGAGTCGCGAGTTTCGAGTTGTAGATGCAGATTTGACTCTGCGAGAATTTGCCGATCGCTATTTGTTAGAAGTCAATCCGTTTCCATTTTACATTGCTGCGACTAACGGCCGGGATTTGGGCTTAGTGTCGATCGACGATATCCGCTTCACAGAACGCAGTCAATGGCAAATTCAGACTTTGCACAACATTTTGAAACCCCTGGGAAAAACCCCTACAGTATCGGAAAAAGCATCCCTCGCAGAAGTAATTAACAGCATGGAAGCCCGTCAACTCCCCCGAATCATCGTCCTCTCGCCGATTGGTTCAGTAGCGGGGACGATTGATCGGGGCGACGTGGTTAAAGTTTTGGCAAAATACCTCAAACCGCAGATTTCAATGGCCGACATCAAGCGCAGCAAAGAAGAAAACAGCTATCCGCAGGGATTGCAGTTAAGTGCGATCGCCAAAACCGCACAGGAAAATTAAAAAGGCGGCATAGGTAAGGGGCATTTACGAGCGCGCCAATGTTAGATTGTTGTAACCAACAATTATTAATATGCCCAAATTCTTTCATCAATTTTATCGTCAGTTGAAGGAGAGAGGGTGGAGTTGGAAAAACTTAACTTATTCCTTCCCCTTCGCTGACTTGCAACCTATTGCTATTATCTGGATTGTCGTGACCGGAACTCTATTGGGTGTGCGGCATTTAGGCGGGTTGCAGCCACTAGAATTAAATGCTTACGACCTCATGGTGCAGTTGCGGCCAGATCCGGGCCCTGACCCCAGGTTGCTGATAGTGACCATCACTGAGAACGATATTAATACTATTGAAAAATGGCCGATTTCTGATCGCACTTTAGCAAAAGCTATCGCAGAAATAGCGCGTCTTGAACCCACAGCTATTGGCATAGATATGCTTCGCACTACTCCCTACGAACCGGGGAATGCAGAATTAGTCACTCAATGGAAAAACCCCAAAGTAATCCCCATTACCTTCATCGGCAGCTCTGAGTCCGAGCGAGTGCCACCACCTCCCAATATACCAGACAAGCGAGTAGGATTTAACGATGTAGTAGTCGATCCAGACCGTATAGTGCGTCGAAATTTGATGTTGAGGGGCGATGGCAAAAAAACTGTGTATTCATTTTCGATGCGACTAGCTTTTGCCTATTTTAACAGCAAAAAAATAGCTCGTAAAAAAACACAAAAAAACGAAGTTCAGGTAGATAAAACAGTATTTTCAAAGTTGAGATCGGACTCAGGAGGTTATCAGAACATAGATGCAGAAGGGTATCAAGTCGTACTCAATTACCGCTCTGCTGAAAATATAGCAAATACCGTGACACTAACTCAAGTTTTGGAGGGAAAAGTTGAGCCTAAATTGGTGAAGGGTAAAATAGTGCTAGTAGGCGTTACAGCCCTAAGTGTCAAAGATTTCTTTTTTACTCCTTACAGCGCTACTGCAAGCGGAAACCAGCCGATGCCTGGGGTATTAATTCACGCAACGGCTACTAGCCAAATTCTGAGCGCAGCTTTAGATGGCAAAGGGCTATTTTGGTATTGGGATGAATGGCAAGAAATCCTCTGGATCGCTGTTTGGAGTGCAGTGGGCGGCTGTTTAGCTTGGCGGCTAGAAAAATCGCTGAATTTGATCGCGATCGCGATCGCAGCTTGCGCCTCATTAGCGGGATTCACCTTTTTCCTATTCATTCAACAGGGGTGGATACCTCTAATCGCTCCAGCCCTGGGACTTTTAATCACCGCAGGAGTCGCAGTCACCTATAAATACGAGCAGTCGAGGCAACAGCAAGGGATTGTAATGAAGTTATTAGGACAACAAACATCACCTGCGATCGCAAATGCCCTCTGGAAAGAGCGCGTCCATCTGCTCGAATCAGGGTTATTACCAGGGCAAAAAGTTACTGCTACCATCATCCTCACAGACTTGCAGGGTTTTAGTACAATCTCCGAAAAACTACCACCAGAAGTAGTAATGAGTTGGTTAAATGAGTATTTATCAGCAATGGCACAAGAAGTCCAAGCACATCAAGGCGTGATAAATAAATTTACCGGAGATGGAATGCTGGCAGTATTTGGCGTACCCATTCCCCGCACCACTCCAGAAGAAATTGCAGAAGATGCTCGCCTCGCCGTATCTTGCGCTCTAGCTATAAGTTCGCGCTTGCCACAAATGAATCAAAATTGGCTCGCTCGCGGTTTGCCGTCCGCAAAAATGCGAGTAGGCATCTTTACAGGGCCTGTTATGGTGGGTAGTCTGGGAGGCACAACCCGTTTAGAATATGGAGTGATCGGCGATAGCGTTAATATTGCCTCTCGCCTGGAAAGCTGCGAAAAGCATCGGCAAGAGGACACTTGCCGGATATTGATTGCAGAAGAAACCTTTCTGCATCTGGCTGACAAATTTGAGGTAGAATCTTGGGGAGCTTTACCTTTAAAAGGGAGGGAAGAAAAAGTTAATGTCTACCGGATTTTGGGAATAAAACAGAAATAAAAAGGCACAATCTCTCCCTAAAAAACCATGAAGCTCATGAAAAAAATTACTAAGTTTATCCTGAGTCTGACATCAGTTGGATCAATAGTATTGATCGCCACACTTAACGCTTCCCTATTTCCAGTTGTGGGACAGGATCTAGATATAGAGATAGACGGCGGACCACAACGCACTGTACCGGGAGGGCCGCGCTTCATTCAGCCTACTGAAGATATAGATGAGCGGCCCCCCACTCAACCGAGACGGCCTGTGCGCGGTGGCTGCGCGAGCATTAGTCAGCTAGGTCTCACAGCCTTAATGCCTAAAAATAAGATCGGACGGACTGTTTCCGAGTATCCAACTTTCTTTTTCTACTTGCCTCAAACAGAGGCAGAATTAGCCGAATTTATCCTACAAGATCAAAGCGGCAACCAGATTTATAAACAGGATGTTACAATTAGCAATTTATCAGGGGTGATCGGCGTTAATATCCCCGCTAACCAAAATGTGCCACCCTTGGAAGTAGGCAAAAGTTACCGTTGGAATTTGACAGTGATTTGCGACTCTCAAGACCGATCGAGCGATCAGATCGAAAGCGGTACTGTACGGCGAGTTGAAATCAGTGCAGATATCCGCCGTCAATTAGATCGCGCAGATCCGCGCCAGAAAACCGTTATTTATGCTGAAAATGGGATTTGGTTAGATGCCCTCAGCACCCTAGCTGCCGCTCGCCGCGCTAATCCTAATGATGCAGAATTAACTGGTGATTGGGAAAGCTTGCTGGATTCAGTGACATTGAACCAAATTGCCAAAGAGCCGATCGTTCAAACTCAGCCACAGCCATAACAAAATACCCAGAGCCCCAACTTCTTGAAGAAGTCGGGGCTCTAATATATTAATTTTCTTACAGTTTCAATCAAATCATTCCCATCTTCAGATAGAGGTAAATTCACAGGAATTAATTCATTTCCAAAAAGTTGAAAAAAAACCTCCAAATCCGGCTGTAAACGCATAGAACCCTAACTAAAAGAATGTTTTAAAAAATGAAAAAACTCACTAATTTTTTCATAAATTTGACATCAGTTGGCTCAATATTATCGATCGCCACACTTAACGCTTTCCAATTAACCGTTGTGGGACAGCCGACTCCAAACTTAGATGGTCAGCCAATCACTCAACCGGGAAGGGTGCGCTTCGTTGGGCCTACTGAAGATAATTTGTCGTCACCAAACTATCGACGACGAGGGCAGACCAAGGCAAGACCTAAATGCGACGATAACAGAAAGCTAAAAGCCTTAGTACCAGAAAGTCAAATCGGACGGACTGTTTCGGAATATCCTGTATTCTTTTTCTACTTGCCTAAAACAGACGCGCTCCTAGCTGAGTTTGCCCTGGAAGATGAAAAGGGGAATTTTATATATCAAACTACCCTAAAAATTAACAATACATCAGGAGTCATGAGCGTTAGTATTCCCGCCAATAAGAATGTGCCGCCCTTGGAAGCAGGCAAAAGTTACCGTGGGTTTATTGCATTGATTTGCGACCATGAGGACAGATCCGGAGATTCGGTAGCAACAGGTATTGTGCGTCGAGTTGAACTGAGTGCAGATATCCTCCGTAAATTAGATGCGGCAGATCCGCGCCAGAAAACCGTTATTTATGCTGAAAATGGGATTTGGCAAGATGCTCTTAGCACTTTAGCTGCTGCTCGTCGCGCTAATCCTAACGATGCAGAATTAGCTGCTGATTGGGAAAGCTTGCTGGATTCAGTGACATTGGGCAAAATTGCCCAAGAGCCGATCGTTGAAATGGAGCAGCAGCCATAGATGAGTTTTCCGATTTTAGATTGGCGATTTTAGCGAGATACCCGACTTTTTCAAGAAGTTAGGTATCTAGTATCTAATATGTTTTCCTTCTTCCATCTTCCTTGAATATCTGCTATATCCTGCCATTCCCGCTCCGAAAGTGGCTGCACTTTCAAATCAATTTCAAAACAGCGACCAGCCGCCGCACTCAAAACATCAATTACAGTTGCAATCAAATCATCTCCCCCTTCAGATAGAGGTAATTGCACAGGAATTAATTCCTCCCCAAACACTTGATAAAATAATTTAACGTCCGGCTGCAAACGCATCGAACCATGCTGCAAAATAGCATCACCCCGTCGCAATTGCGCGCTACCAATTAACTTGCAGCCATCAAGTGTAACTAAATCCGCACCCGTCGCAGTACCAAAACAATTCGGATTGTGAATATAACCCCTTCCAGCTTCCCCGTATTGCAAATCCAAACCCATCGCCTTCCAACCCTCAATCAAAAACTCGCAAATAGTCTGATAAGCTTTCATACGGCTGCTTCCAAATCCCGACACCACAACTGCATAAGTTAAATCTCCTTGGTGAAGTACGGCGCGCCCGCCGCTGGGCCTCCTCACCAACTCCACAGGCATTCCCTGCCAAGACAACTGCTGCCAAAACTCCGGCCACCTGCGCTGGTGGTAGCCCAAGGAAATCGCCGTCGGTTGCCAAGTGTAAAATCGCAGAGTTGGCGGATGTTTGCCCGCTAGATGCTGTTCCAGTAGCCATTGGTCGATCGCCATCTGCACGCTACCAGACGCCGACAACAGTGGAATTAAACGCCATACAGAATTAGCCATCCGTTCCCAGTCCTGAGTTTGCACTCAATAATTCACAGAATGTTTTAAAATTAGTAACAGTTTTTTGGGCCTGTCTTCTAAGTTGGTGCAAGTTTCACGCCCGCCGGTGCTTTAGAAATAAATAGAAAAAATAATCGCAGAACCATGAGCAACAGTGTAATTGTCATTAACGACGAAAAATTTGAAACAGAAGTCCTGAAAGCTGAGCAACCAGTGCTTGCCTATTTTTGGGCTACTTGGTGCGGGCCTTGCAAACTGATCGCGCCTTCGGTAGACTGGGTGGCTGCCAACTACAGCGATCGGCTGAAAGTGGTTAAAATGGAAATTGACCCCAATCCTAATACTGTAAAGCAGTATAAAGTAGAAGGAGTCCCAGCTCTCAGGCTGTTTAAAAATGCCGAAGTAGTGCTTTCTCACGAGGGAGCTATTACTAAACAAACTTTGATCGGTTTGCTCGACGCTCACTTATAAAGTTTGGAAATGATTCGGGAGTTTCCAACTCCCAACTCACAACTATAGCAATCGAAAATATTGTTTTAACATCTCTCTTTTCTCCTCGATATTCCTCTCTGACTGGGCGCTCTCTGGGTTTAGTAAAAAAAAATAATTCACAAACCCAATAAAAATGCCATATAAAAAATAATTTAGCTAATATAAAAATATTCCTTAAAAATCCCCAAAAATACAGAAAATATGCAATTTGCTAAACGTTTAGATCCACTGCAATTTAATGTATTTGCCGATATGGATCGGGCAAAAGCTCAAGCTAGAGCAGCGGGGCAGAATGTGATTGACTTGTCTCTGGGTTCTTCGGATCTGCCGGCGGCTGCTCACATTACAGATGCGATCGCACATTCTCTGTCCGACACCAGCACTCACGGCTATTTGCTATTTAACGGCACAAGAGATTTTCGGGAAGCAGCAGCTATTTGGTACGAGCAAAAATTTGGAATTGCAGTCAATCCAGAAACAGAAGTGCTGCCGTTAATTGGTTCCCAAGAAGGCACGGCGCATATGCCTTTAGCTGTACTCAACCCGGGAGATTTTGCTTTGTTGCTCGATCCGGGCTATCCTTCCCACGCAGGCGGTGTGCATTTGGCTGGTGGTCAAATTTATCCGATGCCGATATTAGCAGAAAATGCGTTTTTGCCGATATTTGAAGATATTCCGGCAGCAGTGCTGGCTCAGTCGAAGATGATGGTTTTGAGCTATCCTCACAATCCTACAACTGCGATCGCCCCGGTTGCTTTTTTTGAGAAAGCTGTGGATTTTTGTCGGGAACATCAACTTGTTTTAGTTCACGATTTCCCTTATGTGGATTTGGTGTTTGACGATCGCAATTCTCTCATAGAGGCAGAGCCTGGTAACGAGGAAGAATATCGAAAATTGATGGCGCCGTCAATATTTCAGGCGGATCGAGATAAGAGTGTGGCGATCGAGTTTTTTACACTATCCAAATCCTACAGTATGGGAGGTTTTCGAGTCGGATATGCGATCGGCAATTCCGAACTAATTGCAGCCCTGCGACAGGTAAAAGCCGCAGTGGACTTCAACCAATACCGAGGGATTTTGAATGGAGCGATCTCCGCATTAACAGGCCCTCAAGATACCGTCAGAACCAGCGTAGAAACCTTCAGAAAACGGCGGGATGCCTTTGTAAACGCGCTACAGGGCATCGGCTGGCAAGTACCCGTACCCCCTGCCACCATGTACGTCTGGGCCAAACTGCCGGAACCTTGGGCCCACGATTCCGTGAAATTTTGTACTCAGCTAGTACAGAGTACAGGAGTCGCAGCTTCCCCCGGTGCCGGTTTCGGGAAATCAGGAGAAGGCTACGTGCGATTTGCCTTAGTCGAGTCGCCAGCAATTTTGGAAACAGCAGTTAGAAAAATTGCTGAGTTTCTAAATTGAGCGATGTGATATTTGTCAACTTAACCCGAAACACCCTTGTGAGACTTACGCCCACGAAACTTGAGCTTTGAGGCAGGGGTTAAAACCCCTGCCGGACTGGGGTTTTGACGTTTTTGGGCACAGGACGAACCGCCAGGCGTCTAAGTGCTTACCCCTAGCTCAAGAGGGATGCAATTGCTAAAATAGTGTGATTTCTACCTAAAGGAATAGATATTTGCACGCAGTATCTGTCAGAATTTCTTTTAAGAAATGTTAACGTGAGACATCTTCGGAATTACCAGTTCCGCTCACCCACTCTAAAAATCCTTGCAGTGAATTCTGTGGGGGTAGCGATTGTTCCGTAGCGGCGAGCGCACACCCGAAAAACACCACACTGCCCAAAATGGCAATCAGCGGAAAAGGCTTACTCAGTCCAAAGTCCCGCTGAAGGCGAGCTAACGGTCTGCTCTCGCGCCTGAGCATTTTTCCTACCGTCAGTTGTTTGAGACTAAAAGGATCGCGCACAAAATGACCGCTCCAGCTAATTACCATATGAGAATGACAGTGGGGACAAGTGAATAGTCCACTGACCATCCCAACTGGGCCGACGACGCTGGAACGGTTGCAGATCGGGCAAGTGACAGAATGAGTGTTATAGGTGGGAGCGTTCATAACTGTTTTTCTTGAGTAAAAAAAAACTAACAAGTAATTGGGAGCCTGTGTTAACGCTTAAGGTATAGACCTTGAGAGGCACTTTTCCTTAATTCCTAGTTTACCGCTCTGATCGGGTCGATCGGATCTCACTGCTTGGGAAAACCTTCAACTTGCCAATCCCGCAACGAGTGCAAGTCTGGAGCACAGGTGAGATTATATTGCAAGGGAGTTACGGTTATTCTGTTGTCGCGAATAGCTTGTACGTCTGTAGGAATATCATGCGGCACCGCCGAATCAGCGATTTCTTCTACATCTTCTAACAATTCCCCAGCCAGCCAATAATAAGTTTTGCCGCGCGGATCTGTGCGCTTTTGAAATATGTCGAAATAGCGGCGAATGCCTTGACGGGCGATCGCAACTCCGGTAATTTCTGCTTGTGTGACTGCTGGTATGTTGACATTCAACAGCATCGGTTTGGCCATTGGCTGTTTTTCCAACTGTGCCAGCAAAGTGACAGCGAAATCCACCGCCGGCCCAAATTCCTGCGAAGTAAAGCTGGCGAGGCTAAAAGCAATGCTGGGAATGCCTTCCATAATTCCTTCCATTGCTGCCGAAACCGTACCCGAACAGATGATATCCGTGCCTAAATTGGGCCCGTGGTTGATACCGGAAAGAACAAAATCCGGCGGTTTGTCAAGTAAAGCCCACAAAGCAAGTTTCACGCAGTCGGCGGGAGTACCCGAACAGGCCCAAGCTTGAACTGCGGGCTCAAAAATAGATTCGACAATTTCAGCGCGGATGGGTTGGTGCAGGGTAAGGCCGTGGCCGGTAGCGGAGCGCTCTCTGTCGGGACAAACTACGCTCACGTCGTGGCCAGCGTCGGCGAGAGCGTTGGCGAGGCTGCGGATGCCTTGTGCAAAGATGCCGTCGTCGTTGCTAATTAAAAGTTTCATTGAAATTTTTATAGGCCTTATAACAATACTAAACTAGATTCAACTACGGCGATCGCTCTAATATCCAATTACCTATTACAAATTATCCGTAACTGCCGAAAAGCTAAAATCTAAAATCTAAAATCTAAAATCAACAAGCTGTAGAGCCAAAATTGCGCTAAACTCAACTTGGCCCAAAACTGCCATCAATCTAAAATCTAAAATCTAAAATCTAAAATCAAAATGACTGTCCAGCTAAGCGACATTGAAACTCAACTAGAAACCCTCGGTCAAGAGTCCAAAAGTGCGATCGCCACTGCCAATACCCTCGAACAACTCGAACAGTTGCGCGTCGGCTACCTCGGCAAAAAAGGCCAACTCTCTCAAATTTTAGGCATGATGGGCAAACTGTCGCCAGACCAGCGACCCAAAGTAGGTGCGATCGCCAATACAGTCAAAGAAGCCCTGCAAGCCGATTTAGAAGACAAGCGCGCCGCCCTCCAAACCGCCCAAATCCAAGCCAAACTCGCCTCAGAAACCATCGATGTCACCATGCCGGGGATTTTTCGCCCCCAAGGCCGGATTCACCCCTTAAACGCCGTCATAGACCGCGCTCTCGATATCTTTGTCGGTCTCGGCTACACTGTCGCCAACGGCCCGGAAATGGAAACAGATTATTACAACTTCGAGGCGCTGAACACACCGCCAGACCACCCAGCGCGGGATATGCAAGATACATTTTACCTACCAGGCGGAGACTTGCTGCGGACTCAGACATCCTCAGTGCAAATTCGCTACATGGAACAGCACAAACCGCCGATTCGGATTGTCTCTCCCGGTCGCGTTTACCGCCGCGATACTGTTGATGCTACTCACGCCGCAGTTTTCCACCAAATTGAACTTTTAGCAATTGATGAAGGTCTGACATTTACTGACTTGAAAGGCACAATTCAAGAGTTTTTGCGGCAAATGTTCGGGCAAGATTTGCCGATTCGTTTCCGCACCAGTTACTTTCCGTTTACGGAACCTTCTGCCGAAGTTGATTTGCAGTGGAACGGCAAATGGCTGGAAGTTTTGGGCTGCGGAACGGTCGATCCGAATGTTCTTAAAGGAGTCGGTTTAGATCCAGAAAAATATACTGGGTTTGCGGCCGGTTTTGGTGTCGAGCGGTTCGCAATGGTACTTTATGAAATCGACGACATTCGCCGGGTTTATGCTAGCGATTTGCGCTTTTTGCGACAATTTTAAACAAGGGCTTGGGGTCGCTTACACGAGCCGTCTAGAGGTCTTGGTCAATGTACATCAATCTTTCAGTTTGAAGTAAGTAAGTACAAATAAACATTACTTGGGGAGAGGGCGGGTTCTGCAACGATCGACTCGCCCTTACTGTAGATAAGCCCTAAAGCCGCCCCTACAAGCCCCTGCAAGATATTATTGTTTTTTTGCGCTTACCTACTTATTTATTGTCTACTTGCCAAAAACACCCTTGATGCTGTCAACAGCGCTCTCGACAGCATTCTTGGTGTTATCAACTGCTTTCTGAGTCCGAGCTGAATCTTCCGATGCTCTTTTCTCAATTGTGGCCGCATCTTTCTTAGCTTTGCGCTCTACTACACTACCATCCTCCGATGAGCGATCGACTTTAGCAGCATTTGTCTTGGCAGTTTCCTTAACCTTCTCTTCTGTATCTCGGATGAAGTTCTTGGCTCGTCCAGCATCTTTGCTGGCTTTTTCTTGAACCGCATCGCCCGCATCTGTTTCTGCTGCCATCGAGTTTACAGCAGGAGAAGCCATTGCTGCGGTGTTCGAGAAGAACGCACCAGACCAGACGAAGGCCATCGCACAGACGCAAAGCACAGTTGCAGCCATCAAGCGCCCTAAAGTCGAAAGTCGTTTCGTAAAATAATTCAGTTTCATAGAATACAGAAGAAGATATGACACTCTATTTTTACTCGATCGGAACGATCGGCGTAACCGTTCTCTAGATAGAGGTTATCCAGCGACGAGCGGTTAAAAAAGTTCCCTCTTTTGATAGATTCAAGCCAGGACTGTCAGTCAATGGTAGATTTTAGAGTTGAGAGTTGAGATTTGAGATTTGAGATTTGACTCTACAAGCGTAATTGGGACTCTTGAACTTTGATGGATAGATTGTAGATTTTAGATTAAAGATTAAACACTTCCTATCAAATCTGTTAGGAGAAGAATTCTTCCTATATCTCTGCTCTGCATCTGCGTGAATCAGCGTCAATCCCTTGTCATCTGCGGTTAATAAATTGTCTTTTTTTAACCGCCGATGAGGGCAGATAAACACAGATAAACACAGATGAATTATATCAATTCCTGTTGCACCGGAATTATTGTTGACTGTTGACTGTTGACGGGCGGGTCGAAAAACTGAATGGTTGAGGGTTAACTGTTGACTCTATTTTATTATTCCGATGCAACCGGAAACGATATCACAGAGTGACCATCGCTTTGGACTACATACATATTTTGCGGCTCATCTACTTATTTAGGAATAGGTTGTTCCCGAAATTGTGCGTGGGATATCAACATATAATACTTATCATGACTAATCACAATTTAGTAAAAAAGTCAATACCGTTTCATCAATTCCTTTTAGTTTCAAAGGCTTATATTTAACAATGCGATTTTCCTCAACATAATCTGCAACCGCCGCCGAAATTAGCACCGTGTTTGGTTCCGTGACCTCTTGCAAGCGGGCGGCAATATTCACGCTCGGCCCGATCGCAGTATAATCCGATCGATCGGGGCCGCCAAACATCCCCACCACCGCAGTACCCTGGTGAATTCCGCAGCGAAACCGCACCGGAGGCACCCCATTTTCCCCCACAATTCCCTGCTCCAACCAGCCCTTATTAAGCTCCTTGAGAGATAGCACCATTTGCCTTGCAGCAGCGATAGCGCGGCGTACTTGCTCGTTAGGCGTTAGTTCCTCCGGCGCGCCAAAGAAAGCCATTACCGCATCTCCAACAAACTTGTCCACCGTACCGCCACTGTCAAAAATAGCCTTAGTCATTGCCGCCAAATATTCATTCAACAGCTCAGCTACCCGGCGCGAGCGCAGCGTATTTGCCATTTGAGTAAAACCGACAATATCGCTAAACAGAATAGTAATCAATCGCGGTTCCGGGCGCAAATCCAATGCCAAATCTCCAGCCGCAGCGGCCTTCACCATCGCCGGCGGTAAAAATCGGCGCAGCACCGACTCAGTTAAATAACTGTTCAACTGCTGCACTCGGCGCTCGTTTTGTTTGAGGGCGAT
Organism: Microcoleus sp. Pol7_B2; assembly: GCF_036701035.1. NCBI lineage: Bacteria > Bacillati > Cyanobacteriota > Cyanophyceae > Oscillatoriales > Microcoleaceae > Microcoleus > Microcoleus sp. Pol7_B2. Next base: position 51,728 of record NZ_JAUBQB010000037.1, read on the forward strand.
CAAATTCCGCACTTCCGCCAACAATTCTCGATCGTTAAAAGGCTTGGACAAATAAGCATCCGCACCCCGTTCTACTCCTTCAATTCGAGTATCTTCGTCGGCTTTAGCAGTCAGCAAAATTGCCGGAGTTCCCTGCAATTCCTCATCCTCTCGAATCATCTTAATCAAATCCAAACCCGAGACCAAAGGCATCATCAAATCCGTTATAATTAAATTAGGACGGCGTTTTTTAGCCACGGCAAATCCTTCTTCTCCGTTGCGGGCGAGCAAAACTGCAAAACCGGAATCTCGCAGAATAGCCGACACATAAAAGCGTAAATCGGGATTGTCGTCAACCACCAAAACCGTTCCCACTGCTGTTTCAGATCTGATCGGCTCGAGCGCCTCAAAGTTATGATTTTCTGCCTCATTTTCCGACAAATCTGCCTCCACATCTGCCAGTTCCACCGCAGCTTTGGATGAGTGAAACTCTGCTGGTATTTCTAGTACCTGTTCCGGGGGCAAGTGAGTCGAACCGAAGTGCAGCCAAACGGTAAAAGTAGTACCTTCCCCGTAAACTGACTCAACTGAAACTTGACCGCCGTGGAGTTCGACCAATTCTTTGACAAGTGCCAAACCTAAACCGCTGCCTTCGTAGGAACGGCTAGCAGAACCTTCGGCTTGGTGAAAGCGCTCGAATAAATAGGGAATTTGTTCGGTGCGAATGCCGATACCGGTGTCTTTTACTTGCAACAAGCAGTGAGCGCCAGCCGATTCAACTTTCAGGGTGATTGTTCCGCCTTCTGGGGTGAATTTAACAGCATTTGATAGCAGGTTGTAAATAACTTTGTCAAATCTTTCCAGATCCAAATAAAGTAAAGGACATTCTTGCAGTTGGGTAATTAAGTGCAGTCCTTTTTTCTCACAGTAGGCGCGGAACGACTCTGCGGTAGAGTAACAGAAACCGACTAAATCGCAGGGGCGGAAACTCGGCTGCATCCGTCCGGCATCGAGCCGCTGCAAGTCCAGCAGTTGATTTACCAAGCGCAGGAGGCGGCGGGAATTACGCAAAGCGATTACGGCTTGTTCGTAGGGCAAGTCTTCTTGGCGCCTGCAAGCTGATTCTAGAGGGCCGATAGTTAGAGTTAGAGGGGTGCGGAACTCGTGGGAGATATTTTGGAAAAATTCGGTTTTGAGCCGATCGGCTTCCAGAAGCCGTTCTGCCTGCTGTCTGGTAGTCTGGTAGAGGCGCGACTGCTGCACGGCTAGAGCCGCTTGAGTTGCGACTATTTGAGCCAGGTCAATATCTGAGATGTTCCAGCGGCGGATGCTGCGATTTTGGCGCAGGGAAATGCTGCCGATGATTTTGCCTTCTGAGAGTAAGGGAACGACTAACAGGGCGCGGGCTGGCGATCGAACTTGGAGTTCTGTAACATTTAACTCGGGGTGTTCCTCGAGATCTTCGATCGCCACCGGCTCTTTTGATACCATAACTTGCAGCAACACCGGATTGCCCCGAATCGGCACCAAAGACTGTGGCAAAGAAGGATGGGCAAAAACCCAGGCGCGAGTGTTAGCAGCAGCATCGCCCGAAGCCGTCTCGTAGCCCAGAGGGTTCGCAACTACCTCTGGATCAATAAAACCCTGTTCTACAGCCACGGTATCTCTATTTGTGTCGTATAGCCCCACGCATTGGACGTATTCATCATCTTCTGTCCACAGAGATAGGGCGCAGCCGTCAACTTGCAAAGCTTGGCCGAGTTGTTGAGTAATGGCTGCAAAAATATTTTGAGGATCGAGACTCGATCGAATTGCCGTAGTAATAGTATTGACTAAGGCCTCGCGCTTGGCCAGCGCCCGCACCTGTTCGTAAGCCCGGGCTTGAGAAAGCGCCAAAGCCGCTTGGTCTGCCACCGTAATTACCAACTGTACCTCGTGGTCTTGCCACTGGCGCCGTCGATCAAACTGGTGCAGCGCCAAGACTGCCATCAGTTCGATTTTGTAAAACAGCGGTACGATCAAGCTTGATCGAATATTCGCAGCTTCGTAAGCCTGCTGTCGTTGTTGATTATCCGAGTTTAAAACTCGATCGTCAGTTTGAGCATCTTGAATCACTTCCACATCCAAAGTTTCCCAAACCAAATCCGGCAGCAAATCCGGGGAGAGTTCGGCAGCAGAAGCATCTCTGGGCATCGCTTCCTCATCGCCCCCCAACCCTTGAGTTTCTGCCTTCTGGTAAACGAACCACTCATCGGCAACTCGGCCGTCTTGGAACGGCCGCAGCAGACAGCAACTCACCTCAAACATCTGCCCGACAGTTTCCACAATTCTTTGCAGCATTTGCTGGTAATTGGGAGCCGAGCGGATAGTATTGGTAACGGCATAAAGCAGCGATTCTTGGCTCAAAGCACGGCGCAGTTCATTGGTGCGCGTTTTCAGAAGATTGTGAGTCTCAACAGCTTGACTGACAAGATTTATCAGCTCTTGAGCATCCCAAGGCTTGGTAACGTATTTGAATACTTTGCCAGCGTTAATAGCTTCCACTAAATCTTCAACATCCGTATAGCCAGTTAAAATAATTCGGATCACGTCGGGGTACTGAGCCGCCGTCAAGCTGAGAAACTCCGTACCGCTCATTTTTGGCATTCGCTGGTCGGAGATAATCACCGCAACTTCTCCCTCTTTTGCCAAAATTTCGAGAGCAGCGGGACCAGATTCGGCTCTGAGCACTTTGTAGTCTCGATGAAAGGTGCGGTAAAGCAAGTCGAGGTTATCCGGTTCGTCATCGACGATCAGAATTTTTAGCTTAGGATTTTCTTGGGAATTCATGCACCGTTCTCCTGTGCCCCGGGGCTGTTCGATTTAATAAGTCTGATTAAAGGAAGAATTCGCCGATTTAAATTGCTGAAGTCATACCATTTTCGATTTTCGATTTTCGATTGCGAATGACTGATGACATAAGGATTGGGATTTTGCCTAGAGTGCCATTATTTTGGGAAAATGGTATCACAATAATTCGTGGATATGAAGTTGTTGTGAGTGTGCGAGGCAAGCATCAACCTTGATTTTTGATGTCTGGGTTTTCAATTCGGAATTCTTCTGAGCCACAGTTATCTGTCGTGCACCCCAATTTTATTATTTAATGATATTCATATAAACTCGTCTCCCGATAAGTTTTTTTTACCCCTTACCTTTATGCAGCAATAGAGCAAACACAAATCTGGCCATTTTAACTGCCGTCTGGATATCTCAGAATACATAGGAATAACCGTCCTGATTGTGAGTTGATTTGCCAAATTTATGTTTGCTCCTAGCTCCTGGGAATATTGTATTTGGTATGTGAAAGCTGCCCGCAGCAAGATACAATAGACAACCAACATCTTCGCCTGTGTTTTTTTCCCACAAGTAACAGCAACTTTAACAGTCAGCCAAGGATAACGACCACCATCGGGCCCTGAGCCCCTGACTGATATTGGGGGGTGGCTGACAGACCACAGAGGTGTCTGTGGGAGTGACGCAATTGCTGTACCATTTTAGTTAGACTTGCACTTTTTTCCCCGATCTCGGCATTTTTTGTGCGTCCTGCAGACCTTCGACAAGCCAATTACTGCGGCGAAACACCGCAAGCTCGAGCATCCATCTGTTAATCTTAGCTAGGGATGTACTCTGTGGAAACCGATCAGTCGATTTTAGATTTTAGATTTTAGATTTTAGATTTACTCCACAGATGAATCGGGGAGCTTGAACTAGGGTCTAAAATTTTGAGCTGTCCCCGACGAGTGTCGGTGGCTTGTATCGGTTTTTGGGCAGGGCCAATCAGCTCGATCGAGGTTTTGAAGGTCTCGCTCGCGCGCAGCAGAGTATCGAACCGACGGGGAAAACCCCTGCAGACTGTTTCCAGGCATCCAAATTTAAATTGGACGTTGGAAAAGTACCCAGTAGCTCAACAGGTAAGACCGGTTCGATGGGGGACGGGCGATGGATAGCCCAGAACTGCTGAAAGCTGGGGTGCCAAGCCGGGGGGGCGGCGGGGAACATCCGACGCGCGATCGTGCCCGGTGTTAGTATGGTCAGTCGTTGAGTTTTTCAACTACCGCTTGACGGATAAATTATATTCGATCGGGTATTTCCGTAAGCAGAGAGCGGTAGGATGCCGCGAACCTGACGTTAAAACCTTTGTGATTGTTTTTAATACCTTGCCCGCTAAGCTGTCGCGCATTTAATTTGTAAGCTACTGTTTACTTAAACTCTTGTGATGCCGGCCCAAAGCCAGGGATCAAGCTTCAATTTAAAGGTCAAATAGCTTATCCACAAATCTAGTATTAGGGGATGAGTTTTATTTTGTCATAACTAGAGTATTAAATGCTAATAATTTTCCATTTACCTCAAATGATACTTAAAGTCAAGAAAAAAAATGTAATTTAATCGGGTAATAAACTATGCCTATAAGTTACGTTATAAGATCAGTATAACATCAGTGAATTTTCTAAGAGGGTAGCTTAGAAACCCGCGTAAAAAAATTACTATAGTGGCCTGGCATTGTGAATCCTTCATTTTTTTCCTCACCATCTCACCAACAACAACCTCCCGGACTTTCTGGTTTTTCTATCCGGGTGGCTGCGCCCAACGACTTAACGCAGCTAGCTGATATTTTAGCCATGAGCTTTCACTCCCGCGAGGGGTTTGTAGAATGGGTGTATCCAGTGTTGCGTTTGGGCATTTACGAAGATTTAAAAAATCGACTGCGTTCTAAGGCAGAACATTACATTTGTCTGGTTGCTGAGCTAGTCTCGCGCGAGGAGGGAACGCAGAATTATCGATCGCACCGATATCAGCGCATAACAGGAACAGTAGAAATGGCTCTGCGTTCTCGCTTTCCTTGGCAAAGCCCTAATTCTGACTATCCTTATTTGTCGAATTTAGCCGTTCACCCGGAGTATCGGCGGCAGGGGGTTGCTCAACAATTGCTCAGCCACTGCGAGGAGACAGCCAAAGAATGGGGATTTTCTGAGATTTACCTCCACGTTCTGGAAAATAATCACGCGGCGCGACAGTTATACTATCAGGCCGGCTATCGCTTGCAACAGGTGGATTGGAATTGGACTGGTTGGCTGTTCGGCCAGCCGCGCCGCCTATTTTTACGCAAGCAGATTTCGCTATCCTAAGCTAAGTATTTGAATTGATTATGGGGAATTGGGGCTTCACCAAGAAAAAGGAAAAAATAGCTATCCGTGTATCTCTTCTTTCCTTCTATTGTGAATCTATGGAATGGGAATGGGGAATTAGTGATGAATTTTAGTTTGCTCTTAAGCCCGATCGCACAACACACTAAAATTATATCATGTCCGCTAGTACAACCATAGTAAAATAGCTAAGTATACCCTTTGTAAAAAGCATCTATCTGACCAATGCCAAAACGTATTAGCATTGAACCACATCTATCGTTACCAGAACTAGAACAGCGTTACCGTCAAGCAAAACACCCGGTTGAAAGAAGTCATTACCAAATTATCTGGTTACTAGCATCTGGCAGAAGTAGCCGAGAGGTTTCACAAATAACAGGTTATAGTCTCAGTTGGATTTATGAACTAGTCTGGGGGTATAACCGCATTGGTCCAAAATCACTTGGAGATAAAAGGCATGAACATCCAGGTGCCGATACACTTTTGAATGATGTACAACAAGCACAACTATGGCAAACGCTACAATCACATCCAACTGTTGGTGGGCTTTGGAACGGACAGAAAGTTGCAAATTGGATGAGTGAATTATTAGGACAGAAAGTTAGTAGACAACGAGGTTGGGAGTATTTGAAGGCAATGAGACTACGTTTGAGAGTACCTCGACCCTCTCATCAGGAAGCAGACTTTACAGAGCAGGAAGAATGGAAAAAAAAACTAGCAAAAACGGTGACTCAAGTTCAAGAAAAGTACCCCGACGCCGAGGTAGAAGTTTGGACAATGGATGAACATAGAGTCGGGCTTAAACCAATAATTAGAAGGATGTGGGTAGATGAATGGACAGTACCCGTAGCAAAAGTTAATTGGCGATTTAAATGGTTATGGTTATATGGTTTTGTTCATCCGCAGTCTGGAGAAACATATTGGTGGATTCTACCCTTTGTAAATACCCAATTTTTTAATCAAGTTTTGGTTGATTTTGCTCAACATTTTAACATCGGGGAAAATAAGCAAGTTGTACTAGCTTTGGAGCGAGCAGGGTGGCATACTGCCGGGAAACTTGAAGTCCCAAAAGGTATTCACATTGTTGAGATGCCATCTCACTCTCCAGAACTTCAACCAGCAGAAAGACTTTGGCCACTTACAAATGAGCCTCTTGCTAATCGAACATTTGAAAATCTTGATGAATTAGAAGAGGTTTTATTTGATCGCTGCAAACAATTACTCCAACAGCAAGATTTAATTCGGGGTTTAACAAACTTTCACTGGTGGCCTCAAGTTCCAGTTTCGGCTTAATTATGGGTAAGTACCCGGACATGATATTAGTGGGTAGTAAACACTTGAGCTACCAACCATTCTGTACCTTGGAACACCTGAAAAAACCCATACAAAGTTATATAAACTCCGGTAGCGTCGTCGGGCGTAAAAACAGTCAAAAATTACGGATTATTCAACAGGAATTAATATAATTAATCTGCGTTAATCTGTGTTTATCAGCGGTAAAAAAATATATTTTATTCACCGCATATGACAATAGATCGACCATGATTCATGCCGATAAAGATAATAGATTGATGACTAATCTAGCTCCTAACATATTTGATATTATACCAAATCCAGCTTGAATACACCTTTATTTTTTAGCATTTTAGAGAGGAACAAAAGGCAACTGTAAGAGTGATGTCAATGGCCTAGCGCTACCAAGTTTCTAACCCGGATTGAGTATTGTGAGGAACGCCACAGCAGATCAGAACTTCTGTGGCGTTTTGTTCGTCAGAACAGGAGACTTTCGCCGCCAATTCTAGAGTTCAGAGAGATTTGGTAGGAAATCCGAGGAGCCGATCGCCCCGTTAACCCCAACCAGATTCGCTAAAACCCGATCGGTTCCTGCTACTCGCAGCAACGTACCGTTCGGAGTGGCGCTAAATTGCAACTGCTGGAAACTCAGGCTGTCGCTCAAAACCAACTTATCGACGCCTACCTCGAAGTTAATGACAGTATCAGTGCCGCCATCAGCACTCAACACATATCGATCGCTCCCCATACCTCCAATTAAAGTATCCTCGCCCAAGTCCCCAAACAGCCAGTCATCTCCAGCGCCCCCATTGAGAAGGTCGTTATCTTTACCCCCAATCAGAGTATCGCTGCCAGCATCTCCGTTGATAGTATCTTGGCCTTCGTTGCCGTAGAGCAAGTCATCGCCCTCACCGCCGTTGATGCAGTCTTGCTGGTCGTTTGCGCCCACCGAGAAAGCCCGGTTATCAGCACGATCGCCATAGATGGTATCGTTGTCCTCGCCACCGCAGAGTTCATCGCTGCCGTCACCCCCGTAAATCAAGTCGTCGCCCTGATCTCCGTGTATGAGGTCGTTAGCTTTGCCGGCGTAAATCAAGTCGTTGTCTTGACCACCACTGATGGTATCGTCACCCTCATCGCCGAACAGCACATCAGCACCGATGCCACCAAAGAGCAAGTCTTGGCCGCCAACATCTTTAGCTCGACTTCGAGCACCGCCGTACATGGTGTCGTCGCCGCTGTCCCCGACAAGGGTATCTGAGCCGAGTTCGCCCCAAATCAGGTCATTATCTTTGCCACCCCAAACACAATCATTGCCTTTACCTGCTTGCACGGTATCATTACCGTGGCCGCCGCCGATGATGTCGTTGCCGCTGTCGGCAAAGATTAAGTCTTGTTCGCCGAGATCCCCGATGGACTGGGAACTGCCACTGTCGCCGAGCAGAGTATCGGCTCCTTCGCCGCCGTAGAGAGTATCGGAGCCTAATTGACCGTAGATGATGTCATTGCCTTTACCTCCGTAAGCGCGATCGTTATCTTTGCCTCCAACCAGCGTATCGTTGTCTTGTTGGCCGTTGAGGAAGTCGTTACCGAAGCCTCCGTACAGCAAGTCGCGTCCCTCGGAGTCGGTGGCCCTTTGGTCGCGGATGCCCCCAAACAAGCTGTCGGAGCCGATGCCACCAAACAACGTATCGGAGCCGAGTTCGCCCCAAATTCGGTCATTTTCTTTACCTCCAAGGGCAATATCGTCACCTTTGCCGGTATGGATGGTATCGTCGCCCTCGTTGCCGTTAATGAGGTCTGCACCCTCGCCTCCGAAAATCAAATCGCGAGCATCGTCAGGACTCTGGGAGTTGTTCTGCCCGGTGTCTCCGAGAATCGTATCCGCACCTCGATCTCCAAACAGGGTGTCAGAGCCTAAGTCGCCGGCAATCCAGTCATTCTGTTTGCCTGCAAATACGATATCGTTGCCCTCGTCTCCGTAAGCAATATCGGTGTCAAGGCCCGCAAAAATCGTGTCATTGTCTTCGTTGCCGTAAATTTCGTCCGCGCCCTCTTCACCTAAAAGCAGGTCGTTGCCTTCAAAACCGACAATTTTTTGGTTGCCTTTGGTGTCTACGATCAAGTCATCGCCGTCGGTTCCTTTGGTGGTTTGTCCCTCGGAAAATTGTGAAATAGGCCGGACAAATCCAACTGCGGGTGGTTGCTGCGGGGGCGCAAAGTTAATTCCCGGTTTTTCAATAATGGGAGAACATTGACAGTCGGTATCTGTTTCCCGGAGCGGATTTGAGATACCGGGCGCGGGTGTTGGTGTGGGTGTAGGTATGAGTGGGGGAACAGTTCCAACTGGCCTCAAGATAGCAGCAACAGTAGCGCTAGCGGGGCTGACTTTGCCGAGGTTGTCGGTGGCGATGTAGCTGAAAGTTGCTCCGTTAAAGTCAACTGTGGCTACGAAAAATAGTTGTCCTATTTCTGCCGGAGTCAAAACTTGACCGGCTGTCACGGGTACGTCGCCGTTGACTGAAGCTGATAAGAACAGGACTCCTTGGTTGGCTGGGGGGACGCTGGTGATGGTGTAAGAGACGATCGACCCATCGGGGTCACTTCCTCCCAATCCCAACACCTGCACGATGCCGTTAGTCGGAACCGTGAAGTTAACATTGTTAATCGAAGGCGGTTGGTTGGAAGTCGGGGAGATAGCGGCAACTGTGGCAGTGGCGGGGCTGGTAGCGCCGCTGTTATCTGTGGCGCTGTAGCTGAAATTGGCACCGGTAAAGTCGCCGGTGGATTGGAAAAATAGTTGTCCTATTTGTTCCGGTTTCAAAACTTGACCTGGTGTCACGGCTACTCCGCCGTTGGCTGGATCTCCTAAAAACAGGATTCCTTGGGCCGCTGGCGGTAGGGTGTTGATGGTGTAAGAGGCGATCGACCCATCGGGGTCACTTCCTCCCAATCCCGGCACCCGCGCGCTGCTGTTGGGGTCTACCGTGAAATTAGCATTGTTGGTTACTGGCGGTAAGTTTAGGGGATTTGGTGTGGGAGTTGCTCCTGTGGAACCGAGAGTAGCGGTAGCCAGGGAACTGGTAGCGCCGTTGCTATCTGTGGCGCTGTAGCTGAAAGTTGCTCCGGTAAAGCTACCTGTGGATTGGAAAAATAGTTGTCCTAGCTGTTCCGGTGTCAGGACTTGACCTGGTGTGACTGGTACACCACCGTTGGCTGGATCTCCTAAAAACAGGACTCCTTGGGCCGCTGGCGGCAGGGTGTTGATGGTGTAAGAGGCGATCGACCCATCGGGGTCACTTTTTCCTAATCCCGGAATTTGCGCGGTGCTGTTGGGCTCTAGGGTGAGGTTAGTATTGTTGGCTGTTGGCGGTTCGTTGGGGGTCGGTGTGGGAGTTGGTGTGGGAGTTGGTGTTGCTGCTGGAATCGATATTGGTAATGGTGTGGGAGTGGGTGTTGGTACTGGTGCTGGAGTCGGCGGGGGTGTCGTTCCTGTTAAACCGAGATTCGCGTTAGCTGGGGGGCTAACTGCGCCGCTGTTATCTGTGGCGCTGTAGGTAAAATTGGCACCGGTAAAGCTACCTGTGGATTGGAAAAACAGTTGTCCTATTTGTTCCGGTGTCAGGACTTGACCTGGTGTCACGGGTACGCCGCCGTTGGCTGGATCTCCTAAAAACAGGATTCCTTGGGTTGCTGG
>NZ_JAUBQB010000158.1:0-4136 GCF_036701035.1 Microcoleus sp. Pol7_B2
CGGATGCAGTCTTTAGCGCCCTCAACCTCAAGCGGGGAGAGATTCTGGGCATTCAAGTCAACGGTGCGATCGCGCCCTAATTCCCGATCGCAATCCCCACAAGTCGATCGCCATTACCGCTGACAAACACGAAATTCGCACCCTAGAGAATCTAGCACTCATGCAAGCTCTACTCGATAACCACTCAGAGTGCTTCCTATCTTTGACACAGTAGACTTTTTGCCGGAATCAAGTTAACAGACGTTTGTGCTGCTGACGACACTCACCAGCTTGATTTGCCACCACCGCTTGCCTTCACCCCAAGCTGACAAGAAGTCCATTATTCTCAAACGCAACATTGGTTCTTGAACACCTGGGTTTTAGCACCTGCTTGTACGTCCGGTGAGGCTGGTCACCACCGCCACTAACTCCGCAGCATCTACGGGTTTGGTCAAATGCATCTGAAAACCTGCTAATAGTGCCTGCTGACGATCGTCATTCCGGGCATAAGCCGTCAGCGCGATCGCGGGTAGCCTACCGCCCCGCTGCGCTTCAAGTTGACGTAACTTGCGGATCAGGGAGTAGCCATCCTCATCCGGCATCCCAATATCGCTCACTAAAACATCGAGCTTGCGATCGGTTGCGGTTTCGATAATGGTCCAGGCCTCCTTGGCCGAAGCCACAGCCATGACATCAGCACCATACTTTTCGAGAATCGTGCTCAGCAACTCTAGCGCGTCAGCCTCGTCCTCTACCACTAAGATTTGTAAGCCTTCAAGGGTCGGCGAAGCCTCAACCCTCCCATTCGCCTCGACCAGCGAGTTTAATTGCTCTCGATCGCTGGGTGGTAGATGGATAATCATCACGGGCAGTTTGACTGTAAAGGTCGTCCCCTGTCCTACCCCTGGACTAACTACCGTTACAGTCCCGCCATGTAATTCAACTAATTGACGCACAATGGCTAACCCTAAACCCAACCCCCCATAACTGCGAGTAGTGGTGCTGTCGTGCTGGCTGAAGCGATCGAAGACCAACGGTAGAAAGTCGGAGCTGATGCCTGCTCCAGTGTCGCTGACAGTAATTTCAACATGGGAATTAACTCGCTGCAAAAGAATCTGGACTCGCCCGTCTTTAGGAGTAAATTTGACGGCGTTAGAAAGTAGATTCCACACAACTTGCTGCAACCTATCGGCATCACCCAAGAGCGGACCAGCTTCAGAATCGAGTACGCTTTGCAGGCGAATTGACTTTGCCTCAGCCGCCAATTGTACAGACTCAATCGCCGATTCAATCACCGACACGAGGTTGACAGGACGGACTCGGAGGCGCAGTTTACCTGTGATGATGCGAGAAACATCGAGGATGTCTTCGATGAGCTGGGCTTGAGACTTTGCGTTTCGCTCGATCGTCTCCAAAGCGCGCGCCACCTTATCCTCACTCAGGTTTTTTTGCCGTAACATCGTTGACCACCCTAAGATCGCGTTGAGAGGAGTTCTGAGTTCATGAGAAAGAATCGAGAGAAACTCATCCTTGGCACGGTTAGCTGCCTCTGCCTCTGCCCGAATTATTTGTTCACGCCTCAATAATTCGTCTTTGGTGCGATTAGACGCTTCGAGTTGGGAAGTGCGTTCCTGCACCCGTTGCTCTAGCTCCACATTAATCGCCTGGATACGGCGGCGACTCTCTTCTAGTTCCTGGTTTGTAAAGGCAAGTTGAGCTGGACTCGGCGTATCGAGTGCCACTGGAATTAAGGGAATCAGTAAAAAGGTGAAGGTATACAAAGACCAAGCACCAGTGACAGCTTTGATCAGTCCTGAAACCCAATAAATGGGGTGCCAAAGTGTCACTATTTCCATCAGGTGCGTCGTGCCACATAATGCAAAGATAAAAAAGAAACCCACCAGCAGTATCACCGTGTGGGCAGGCAGATCCTTACGCTCATTCGTAAAATAAACAATGGCAACCGCCACCGAGAAATAAGCGAGGGTAGTCAAGGCATCTGACGTTAAGTGCAGCCAGACTAACCCCGGTTTCCAGAGGTAACAATGCCCGTGAGGAATGAAATTATTAGAAAAGAAGGTGCTCAAGAGGTCAGGCATATTAGTTTACGGCACTGTCAAGTTAATTTAGGGGGTGTCATCAATTCAAACAGATGACTGCAGCAGCCAGAAGAATCGCACGCCGGAAAGTTCACCGCCCTACGGTAATAGCGTGTCGTGATTGCCTGATACTGCTTGAGCTTGGGGAAAAAGTTCTCAATCAAATGACGGGCTTTGTACAATTCAGCATCGTAAGTTTCCAGGGTCTTGCAATTGCGGCGAGGTGAAATCACGGTGGTCTTCCCCTCGGCATTGAGGGGATCAATCACACGCTGATCTGGATCATAGCCCTTGTTAGCCAGCAGTGTATCCGCCATCAGTAACGGCTACGGTTGGTCGCCTCCTGCTCGCGTGACGAGTTTGTCCGGGGTGAGGTGAAACCCCAACGGATTGCCCAACGCACCCACCGGCTCCCATAAATCTTGTTACTCAATCCCCCTTTGCTGCGTCCAATTGCTTCATTCCTAGGCTGCTCAAAAAGCTCAGCAGGAAGATGTTTCTTTCAAGTGGGAAAATGCCTGAATTAAAACTAAGTGTACCGCCGGGGAAATAGAGAGTAAATCTGCTTTAATATATGTCAAAATTCGCTCCTAAAAACGAAAATCAAAAATGTTAGAGTTCGATCGCCTGTTCCAAACAATCGAAGAATTAGTAATGCTGCACTCACCCAGCGGTGCGGAGTCGGAAATTAACCAGCGGTTGATGGAAAAATTCGCCGCCCTGGGAGTGAATGCTTGGCTCGATCGCGCGGACAATGCGATCGCCCTAATTAAGGGCCGCAATCCCGAAAAGTCGATCGCCATTACCGCCCACAAAGACGAAATTGGCGCCCTAGTTAAAACAATAGGCGAGAGGGGCCGCGTGGAAGTCCGCAGACTGGGGGGCGCATTTCCTTGGGTTTACGGCGAAGGCGTGGTGGATTTGCTCGGAGACAAGCAAACAATTAGCGGCATTCTCAGCTTCGGTTCGCGCCATGTTTCTCACGAATCTCCTCAGAAAGCTCAGCAGGAAGATGTTTCTTTAAAGTGGGAAAATGCCTGGATCGAAACTAAGTGTACCGCCGAGGAATTAGGCGAGGCCGGAATTCGACCGGGCACGCGGATGGTGGTGGGAAAGCACCGCAAGCGCCCGCTGCGGTTGAAGGATTGGATCGCCAGCTACACTCTGGACAACAAGGCTTCAGTGGCGATTTTGCTGGCTCTGGCGGAATGTTTGAAAGAGCCTGCGGTGAATGTTTATTTGGTAGCGTCGGCGAAGGAGGAGGTTGGAGCGATCGGAGCTTTGTATTTCACGCAGCGCCAGCCGTTGGATGCGCTGATCGCTTTGGAAATTTGCCCTCTAGCACCGGAATACCCGATTCGTGACGGCGAAAACCCGGTTTTGCTGGTTCAGGACGGCTACGGAGTCTACGATGAAGGATTGAACGCCCAATTGCGCGCAGCAGCCGCAGCAGCCGATGTAGAGGTGCAGTTGGCGGTAATTAGCGGTTTTGGGAGCGATGCTTCGATCGCCATGAAGTTCGGCCACGTAGCCCGCGCCGCTTGTTTGGCTTTCCCCACCCAGAACACCCACGGCTTTGAAATTGCTCATCTCGGGGCGATCGGCAATTGCGCCGCCATCCTCAAAGCCTACTGTGACGAGCTTTGGGACGACTAGAAAAAAAAGTTTCGCAAAGTAGTTGACAGATTCGGAAAGATTAGTTAAGGTAATAAAGGTGCGGAACACAAGCAAACGCAACGACGCGCCCCCATCGTCTAGAGGCCTAGGACACATCCCTTTCACGGATGCGACGGGGATTCGAATTCCCCTGGGGGTATTGAAAATTTAAGTCTGATATCAAAGTGATATCTAGTATATGGGGTGGGCATTTTGTCCGCCCTTATTGCTATTAGGACTTACGCACGGGTAGCCAGAAACCGGGTTTTTGCTCAGAAAAGGCGTGACAGCCCGCAGCAACAGCAAAAACCGGCCCGGCTTTATTTACAGCAAATTCCATGTAAATGTGGTACAGTACATTCAGTACATCAGCAGAAAAAATGAAAGCTTATTCGCTCGAGT
>NZ_JAUBQB010000038.1:0-49836 GCF_036701035.1 Microcoleus sp. Pol7_B2
GTCAAGCGGGATCCGCTAGGGGACGATCGCCCCTTCCATTATATAATCATCCGATCACAATAAATCCACCCTGCCTAGCCCCCCGCCGGAGGGGGGGACAAGATTTCGCTCAAAGTGGGTCTTCTTAAGGGGGATTTAGGGGGATCGAGATATGTGCAAATTCACATTAAATTGGTATTACTACCAACATTTTTTTTCGGGTTGGTAGCAAGAACTTCAGTCCTCATATCTTTGAATGGGGAATGAGTGCTTTCAATGCCTAACAGCTTACTGCCAAACAAACACTTTCGCTTCGTATTCCGGCAAGTCAATCATAATATTATGATCGCCAGATTCAATATCATAATTCCCCGTCCATTCGTGCCAAGTTCCGTTGGCAGGGAAGTGGGGAACGCTGTAACCTGCCAGATAATTTTCCGACATATTCGCCACTACTACAACTCTCGAACCTTCATCGTTCCAGCGAGTGTAAGCAAAAACTTTCGAGTCGGGGTCTTCGTGGAAAAATTCAATGTTTTCTGTGTAAAGTGCTTGGTTATTTTTACGCAGGTGAATCAAGCCTTTATAGTATTCCCACAAACCTTTATTCAGGTCATTTCCTAGCAGCGTCCAGTCAATTTTAGATTGCTCAATTGTTTTGCCTTTGTATTCACCAAATTCTTCGCCCATCCAAATCAGCGGCACGCCAACTGCTGTCATTAACAGCACGGTTCCCAACTTCGCCCGCTTGAATGCTGCTTCATCCAAAATGCCGCGATCGCCCAATTCGGCAAAAACGCGATCGTGATCGTGATTACTCAAATAATTGACTACATTCGTAGCACCCAAGTAACCTTGCCGCTTGCAGTCGATTACCTCTTTGAGCCGTTCTAAATCAAAATTGTCCCCGCACAGTTGTGGAATTATGGAGTGATAGAAACTGTCGTGCCAGCAGCCGTCCATCGGCCCGTCTAGATTCGTGATGCTGGGCTCGTCGGGAATGTATTCGGCAACGGTATAAAACGGTTTGGGGCCGGCGGCATTTTTGGCTTCTTGAACTACCCAGTGCATAAAATCGTAGTTAGCAATTTGTCGAGCCGCGTCGAAACGAATGCCGTCGAGATGATATTCTTGAATCCAGAAGCGGACTGTATCGCCAGCAAATCTGCGCGCCGGGAAAGTGCCTAAATTTTCGTCGTAGAATTCGTAGTTAAATTCTGGGCCCCAATTGTTGTCGGGATCGCGGGGTTCGTGGTGGTACCAATAATCGTGATCGATTTGAGTGAGGGGGCTCGATGATTCCGAGTGGTTGTAAATCCCGTCCATGATGATGCGAATACCGCGCCCGTGACACTCGTCTATCAGGTTTTTGAGTTCTTCTGTGGTTCCGTAGCTGGACTCGGCAGCGAAGAAGTAGCGGGGGTTGTAGCCCCAACTGTAGTCGCCTGGGTATTCTTTGAGGGGCATGAGTTCGATCGCGTTGATGCCGAGTTCGACTAGGTAATCGAGTTTTTCGACGACGTGCTTGTACTTGCCGCGGGCGAGGGGATCGGCTTCGCCACCGGAAAAGTCAGCAACGTGCATTTCATAAATCACTAATTCCCGATCGGCGGGTAGCGGTTTGTCGTCGTGTTTCCAAACATAGGTATCGACAATGCGATCGCCATCTTTGATCCGAACAAGGCCGTTTTGAGTAGGATCGTCGATATCAGTCGCGTAGGGATCGACTATATCTACCCACTGATCCGCTTCCAGAAACCAGCTTTTCGACTGAACGCGAAATTTGTATTGATAAACGCCATCATCCAACTCAACTCGCGTGCGGAAATAACCCTCTTCGTCCTTTTCCATCGGAATCTCTTCCCAATTAGAAAAAGAGCCAATCAAGGCAGCTCCTTTGTTATAGGGAGCAAATAACTTGAATTCAATTGGGGCGGCCATAATACCTCTTTCTAAAATATTTCAGTAGCAGTTGATACTTTTAATTTCGCAACTTTAAGCGAACTCAGCATCGCTCTGCGGATATAATTTCTTTAAGGCTTAAGTATTCCTAAAAGTATGTTATTCTTCCCTCTGCCTGCGCCTTTTCTGAATTGATCTCGCGCAATATTGGCAGTGCGAGCGAAATTTATCTAACTGGGGATCGCTCAAAAATAAGTATTAGTAATATGATAGTTTTTTATCATCTATCTCAAGATAGATTTACTGATCAAAATATAAAATAAAATATCTGTACAGGGATAGATGCGGATTTAAAGTTTTGCTTTTTTTAATAATAAACAATTAGTCAGTCGGTGTGCAGTGCACACCCTAAATCAGTGGTCGTAAGGTGCGCCTAGCGCACCCTACTTTTAACTTGATTTTGCCTGATGATAAGGCTTCATCCAACCAAGCCAGAACGCAGGGCGAGAACGGCAGCCTGAGTGCGGTCATCAGCACACAACTTGTTCAAAATATTGCGGACGTGAGTCTTGACTGTACCGACAGTAATGTAGAGCTTTTCGGCGATTGCAGCATTGCTGTAACCCTGCACGATCAGTTCCAAAACCTCTAATTCCCGTTCCGTTAAAGGGTAAGTCTCAATGATGTGACTAAACTCAGGTTCAGCAGCCTTAATTGTGACTCTTTTGCCCTCAGCCTTCGGTTCTTCCGGTGCAGGTTCCTGAGTGCGAGCTTGTTTCAGGACGATACGGGCGATCGCCGGATCGATCCAAGAGTTACCTTCGTGAGTTACTTTTACTACATCTAATAACTGATCGAAGCTAATATCTTTCATGCAGTAAGAATCAGCTCCGGCGGCAAAAGCTGCCAGAACTTCTTCTTCATTGTCCTGAAAAGTCAGAATCAAAATTTTTGTATCGGGATCGGACTCCGCTACCGATTTTTTGAACTTTTGTGTAAGTTCAATGCCATCAAAATCCGGCAACCCAATATCTACAATTGCCACGTCAGGTTTTGAAGACTGAAGCAGTTTCAATCCCTCTGTAGCGTTAGCTGCATCGCCGACAACTTCTATAGTGTCACGCTGTTGTAAAGCTGTGCGAATGCCGACTCTTGTCAGGTCATGGTCTTCTACCAAAGCAACGCGAATTTTACTCATCTTTCTTCCAATAGCCCGCTAAACTTTTAAAATATCGTCAACTGACTCAGCTAAACTGAGTAAATTTGAGAATGTGTCCTGATTTATGGTTTTACAGGCTGCACATCATTTTTAAGCATACTCATGCAGCCGCCAAGAATGCAAGTTAATTTTTAAGTTATTTTGCGGCGATGCCTGCACGAGCCTTCCTCGGGACAGGTAAGCTCTCAATGTGTCAACATTTTAACTGAATTATCTCAGTGTCCGCCCGTTGATAGAGGTAAAGATATCACTACCCAGATAAATTTAAAGTATAAAAAATTTTGATGCACTTGGCTCGTCAAAATCAATAAAGCTAGCAGCACGAGTCTTTAGCCGGTGTTAGGGCTCAAGTCCAATGCTTATTTATATAACCTGTTATGACTCAGTATGACGGCAATAAGTCTTTTGCGTTGGAGTTTTCCGACTCTGAAATCTTAGACAAAGTATCTGAAATAACATCCCCCCAACCGCAAGTTGGCGATTGCAAAACTCAGGAGAATCGCCTGTGGTCGGCAATTCCTCACATAGTTTGGAAAACAAATGCCGACGGCTGGGCGACTTATTTCTGTCAGCGCTGGGAGGAGTACACCGGCGTACCAGCAGCAGCAGCTTTGGGTTTCGGCTATCTGGCGCAGGTCCACCCAGAAGACCGTCCTCGTCTATTGGCGAGATCGCACACTTCTAAGTTCCCGCCGTCAAGTTACGAAATTATATTTCGTCTGCGGACGCGAGAGGGCATTTACCGCTGGAACCTGGCCACAGGAACGCCCGCTAATCTAGACAGTCAGGAAGTTTTGGAGTGGGCGGGAACCTACACCGAAATCGACGCCATCCAACAAACTCCAGCCGCACCCCAAGCAGAAGCAGAATTTTGGCCCGCTCAAGTGCCCTCGGAAAACAATTTTACAGCAAAAAATTGGTGTGAAGGCCGGACGGTATGGGACGCGGAACACGAGTTGCACGCGATCGATCGATTTACAAATCTGTTAAGCCAGCGCGCGGGTAGCTTGTGCCAGTTGTTGCAAGGCATTGCGGATGCGACTGTAGAGGCGATCGCAGGAGCGGAATTTTGCCTAGTTGCTCTCCTGGAGTACGATTGCAGCGGCCTGAAAGTCAGCGCTGTCGGGGGCACAGAAAACTTTGGTGAGGGCACAACCCCGCACGTGCAAAACAAGCTGCTGTGGAAAGCATTTGCGACGGGAGAGTCTGTACTGTTGCGGTCGGAGTCGAGCGACGGCTTGCTGCCGGCGGCGGCCTGTGCTGCGGCGATCGAGTCGGCGCCAAGCGGGCGTTTGGGTGTGTTGGCCATCGGCAACGGCAAAGACAGCAGGGCGATTGACAGGCATACTCAGCAACTGCTGGCGGTGATGGGAAAACAAGCTGCGATCGCGATTAACAACGCGCTGGCGATCGAAAAATTAAAAAAGCAGGAACAGCTTTTAGACTTGCAAAACGAGCTGCTAATTCGCCAGCAAGAAGAACTGGAAAAGCAGGGGCGACGCATTCAACAGCAAAAATTGCAACTGCTAGAAGCAGCGAAGTTAAAATCGCAATTTTTGGGCATTATGTCCCACGAATTGCGAACTCCCATGAATTCGATTATCGGCTTTTCCCAATTGCTGCTGCGCCAGCACAAACAACTGCTGACCCCCCAGCAAACAGAAATGGTGGGGCGCATTTTACATAACGGCAAAAATCTGCTACTGCTAATTAACGATATCCTCGACCTCTCCAAAATCGAGAGTGGCCGCACTGAATTAAAAATTGAAAAATTTCATTTAGGGCATTTAGTAATGGATGTCGCCCGGGAATTCGGAAATCAAGCCACCGATAAGAACGTGGCAATGGCAGTCAGCGTCTGTTTGCAGGAGCAGTTGATAGTTAATGACAAGTTGCGCCTGCGGCAAATTTTGGTGAATCTCGTTTCCAACGCGGTTAAATTCACGCATGAGGGGAGCATTTACATTGAGGTGCGGGAATTAAATTGCGATCGGTTAATTATCACCGTTCGGGATACAGGAATCGGCATCTGTGAAAAGTATCTTCCCCACATTTTCGACAAGTTTCACCAAGGCGACCAAACCACAACTCGCTACTATCCAGGCACCGGTTTAGGACTAGCTCTTTGTGCTTCTTTAGTCAAGATGATCGACGGTACAATTACTGCCGAAAGTCAACTCAAAAAAGGTTCGATATTTCGGATGGAATTCCCGCGAAAAGTTTACCCTAAAACACTCACTGGCTGACTGAAAACCTTTTTATATTTCTCAGAAGAGCCGATTTTAACTGCTCATACAAAAACTTTCGCCCCTCTCTAAGAGACGAAAGAATAAATATGAGTAAGAGCAAAAAAAGGTTTTACCTAGTAATTATAGCGGTAGGGTGCACCTCGGCGCACCCTACATATAGAGGTTTTGGGTAATTCCTTTATTCTTGAGTCTCTCTCTGCTAGGAGGAGAGTTTGTGTAGGATAGGTTGCAACACCAGACTCTTATCTACAGACTAGAAGTTTTCCCTACTTCCGCCTGAGTAGCAATTGGTTTAACATCGGTGTAGCCCATATTATTAGCTACGTCGCGCAGCACTGTAATTTGCTGTTCAAACTCAAGACCTTCAATTTGACCTAACACGCCATTGACAGCCTCAGTTGCCTCATATCCTTCGGGGATATCGACAATTGTTTCCCCCATACCAATAGCCCAAGCATACCAAACTACCAACTGATTGTTAGCAGTTAAAGCTCCGTAAGCGTGGGAATAGGGCGTGTCGTCGCGGTTAACAATACCGCGCATTATATTCAGTTGTTGGTCATGGGAAAGCTTGTAAAAATCATCCAGCAGCATGGGAGCTAATTCTGGCTCGGCGGCGGCGGGAGCGGCTGGTGTAATTGAATCTCCCATTTTTTCATAAACAAAGTAGAGCAGCGCCAGTTTTTCATCTGTACCCAACCCGTTGATTGTCTGAACGATGTTTTTAGTGTCGTTGGAGAGAGAGTGAGGATTGGTGGCGGCGGGTGAGTTCATAAACAAAATTCCTTAAAAATGCTTCCAGAATATACAAATATCAAGATTTGTAAGTACAAGTCACCATCCCCGAGAGGTAATACGATTTTAGATTTTAGATTTTAGTTTTTAGATTAAACAATGGGGAATGGCTTAGTATGTATGGGTTGGGAGCTTGCCTAAAGCTGCATTTTTTTCGGAAAGTGGTGTAATGTTAACAGACCACCCTAGAATAAATCATCCTTAAGATAGAAGCCAACGATACATCTGCGGGTAGATGAAAAAGCCGGGAACTAAAGTAATAATTGATACAGTGAATTGTTAAATAAAACTAGCAAGGAGTCGGCTATGTCTGAAATCAATACAGAAGTCAATAACATTGAAAACTTTGACGCTCAGCAGATCACTGAAAGCGCGGAAGCTGGAGAACAAAAGTTGCCGACCGTTAATGTATCAGCAGACTACGAAGCTTCAAAAGAATTCAGCGTTAGTGACATCGATCGCACGGGTGCCGGCGCTCAAGCTGCCGCCGCTGCAACTGCACCTAAATTTCCTATTCCCGCTGCTCAAGATAATATGGCAAAGCCGGCAGATACAAGCGGTAATCCCGCTGATTTTCGTTCGATGGCTCAGGACATTACGCCTGCAGGTACACCGGGCGAAGTTACCGACGATTTGATGCAGAAAGCGATCGATCTTGGTACTCCTGGCAGTTAATTTAGAAATTCTCGATCCTCGATGCAAAACCTCTGTATTGTAGGGTGCTGATTCCCCGCCTTACCCCTATAATTCCCGCGTCAAATCACGTTTTGCATAAGTTCTGAATTGTCAAGTGAGTGCACGATAAGCTGCCATACAGTAGGGACACAACAATGTTGTGTCCTTAAAGGCTGCAATAGGGTAGGAACACAACTTTGTTGTGTCCTTAAAGGTTTAATTTTAAGTCGATCGCCCGACAGATTTTGCCGACAGTGCGATCGCCCAAAATTTCAATTACTAAATCAACGCGATCGCCCTCCAGCATCGACTTAATAAATAACTCTGGATGCAGCGCTTTCCAGAAATATTCAACAAACCGATTAATTTCAGCTTCTGACATTCCCGGCTTCCCCGCCGCCATCATTTCCCGTTCCGCCTGATTGCGCCACACTTGAGAAAGGCGATAATCTTGGGGATACAAAACCATCAACCGATCTAATCGGTTCCACAGCGGCAAATAGTCGTGCAGCTTCGCATTCATATCGCGCGCAAACTGACAGTCGCTTTCTGTGGAAATCGGAAACGGTGCAGCCGCCAAAAACTCGTTTAATTTGGCATCAACCACCGGATTCACACCGACAAACCAACCTTCAAAAAGTACAATATCCGCACCGGAAATAATTTCGGGTTGACTTCTATCTCCTGCACCTCCATAGGCAGATTTGTCAAACCTGGGAATTTCTATATTTTTATTAATTAAATCCGGTTTGATGGCATCAGATTTGGGATTGTCAACTGCTGCTAAATTGTGAGTTAGAGAACCGCGCAACTTGTCTAAAACTGCTATTCCCAAGTCAATATCGTGAGTGCCGGGAGGGCCGCGCCAAATTAAACGCGGGTCTGCTTTTTGGAGTTGTTGGCGATCGGCATAAGTCTTGTATAGATCGTCTAAAGAAAGGCTGACAGTAGAATATCCCAATTTTCCCAGAATCAGCCTCAAAACTTGGCATAAAGTAGTTTTTCCCGTTCCTTGCACTCCTAAAATTCCTTGAATTAAAGGACGGTTTAAACTTTGTTTTGCAGCCGATAATTGCATGGCCAGCGGCAGCCACAGATTCCACAAAATTTCGAGGAAAACAGTTGACTTTACGGGGAAAGTATGCCGTTCGTCAAGAAGAGAAAAGAATAAATCGGTTTTGCAGCGGACAATATCGGCTACATTGTCGGGAGTAATGCCAAAAGCGCGCGTTAGGGAAGCCCTCGAAGAGGATCGCAAAT
Organism: Microcoleus sp. Pol7_B2; assembly: GCF_036701035.1. Classification (NCBI taxonomy): domain Bacteria; kingdom Bacillati; phylum Cyanobacteriota; class Cyanophyceae; order Oscillatoriales; family Microcoleaceae; genus Microcoleus; species Microcoleus sp. Pol7_B2. The sequence continues at coordinate 8,080 of NZ_JAUBQB010000038.1, forward strand.
CATCCGCAAGTTCCCAAAAAGCGAGGTGCTCGAAGTCGGGCGCGATCGGGCGATCGCCGGCTTGCCACCGATGTAAAATTTCAACAGGGGTTACAGTCGATCGATCCATATCCTAAAAACTCTCTATGCGGGGGCGGGTTTTGTACAAATATTATCTGCAATTGACAAATATTTGACCCCACCCAAAACGGAGACAAACCGCAACTCCTGTCGTGGAGAGCTCCCAAATTTAGACCCTAGTTCAAAATCCCCAATTCATCTGTGGAATACATCTCAAATCTAAACTCCTTCGACTGAGGGCTGACGCCGAAGTCTAAAATCTCAAATCGACTGACACTAAACTCGGCACTACAGATTCAATTTTTTTAAGCGTAGGTTTATATAAATACTATCTACAACCGACAAATATTTGAGCATTTTTCACGAGCCGAGTTTGAAAGCCTCCACAAATAAATTGTAAGTCAGACCAATTTTCAGAGCATTGAGCATCTCCACCCACAAAGAACGGGCGACAGACCGCGGGCCACCGTAAACCAGCCAGTTCACCAACTCGGTCAACAACACCAACAGCCCGGCTGCGATAATATCCCAATCCGCAGATTGTCCGGCGATCGTCGAAATAGCGGTTCCCAAAAAAGTGCCGAACAGCAGGCTAATTAGCAGGAGCGAAATCCGCCGCCAAGGATTGCTCAGCCAGCCTCGGAAGCGATCGCCCAGAACATCAATTAATCTGTTAATTCGGGTATTCTGCATAAAAGTTATACGATTTGAGATTTGAGATTTGAGATTTGAGATGCGGAATGACTGATGGATATTGGGGTTGGGAGTACGGGCCTATAGTGGTATTCTTTTTTTCAACTGGTATTAAAAGCTATACCGATGAGTCAACAAATGCCTCTCCCGACCAACTGCAAATTCTTACCGGAGTCAGTATGTCGCCATCTAAAATCTCAAATTTAACATCTAAGATGGTATTGAGCGATCGGCGAGTTATAGCCGAGAACGGTCAAGTAATTAAGTGTAACTGTATCTTGTGGCACAGCAGCCCCTGGTTTTACATTAAAAATAGTGAAGACTCATTGCGGGTGCAGTCTATCCTTTAAGCCTAAAATCTATGAATCTTAAAATTTACCAGATCGTAATTGGAGTGTCGATCGTCCTAATTACAGGAATGTTTCTAGGACGTTTTGAAATCACTATCTCCCACGGTTCCAATCAGTCCAGCGATTGGCCCTCACAAGCCACCGCACACCCCCCAATACCCCCCGTTTCCCCAGTCGCGACAGCTTCTGCAGACACCGCCAGCGAGCCCAAGCCCGACTCAACACCAACTCCCCCAGAGTCAGAGGAGGAATTGCTTTCCTCAATCCCTGCAAATACTAAAGCCGCCGGCAGTCTGCGCGTCAGCAACCGCAGCGAACACCCAGTGCGAGTGGCCCTGCTGTCGAAACGGCAAGCCAAGGAATCCTACGGCAAACCCGCGCACTGGGATTTTGCGCCCGGAGAAGGTGGCGACAAGGGACTGATGCTATCGCTGCCGGAGGGCAAGTTACAAGTCAAACGGGGAGACATTTTAGTGGTTTTTGCTCAGGATGGTTCTCGCCACTACTGGGGGCCTTACGTCGCCGGGGAGACAGCCTCGCCCGCTTGGAACAGCACAGCCCGAGAATGGCAATTAATTTTGCAGCCGTGAACGCTTAGCTGCAGGTGCCGAGATTTTGGTCAAGAAACCCGGTTGATACGGTTTTATTGAGAACGATGCCGCTATGTGAGTTAACCTCATATAGCGGCATCATTATAAAGAACAGGCTTTCCGGCCTGTTCCACAAAGAGTGAATTTTCTTGTGGGGTGGGTAGGAGAGCCCGCCCATGAAAGCCTTGTGGAGAAGGGTGCAACATCTCTGTTTAACCGGATTCGATCGAATTGGGAGTTTCGAGAATGCGAATCTTTCGGTAGACTCTCTATGCGAGCTAAAATTTTAAATCTAAAATCGCAGGAAGTTTGGGTGAAGGAAGTTATTAAAAATTTGTCAGAGTTTAGGAATCGCCCGTTAGCGAAGCCCTCGAAGAGGATCGCACCTTTGCTGCTGTCGCTGTTGTGGCTGTTCGCGATCGCCTGGGTAGGTTTCTTGTGGAATCTCGGCAACATCGGTTTAGTTGACGAAACCGAACCGTTGTTTGCCGAAGCCGCCCGTCAAATGACGGTGACAGGGGATTTCATCACTCCTTATTTCAACGGCGAAACCAGGTTTGACAAGCCGCCGCTGATTTACTGGCTGATGGCGGTGGCTTACCGCACTCTGGGCGTTAACGAATTGGCCGTGCGTCTTCCCTCGGCTTTGTGTGCGATCGGGCTGACTTGCCTCGGATTTTATACCCTACAAAAGTTCACTCACTCGCAGGAAGAACGAAGTTCGACAACGAGCACTGTACGGGATTTAACGGATGTCAGGAAGCAGGAAGAAGTTCGATGGAAGCCGGAAGAAGAAACAGACAATAACAACTCAACACTCAAAACTCGCCGTCTTCCGCTCTTTTTTTCTACTCCTTGGATTGGTGCGGCCCTAATAGCTTTAAATCCCCAAACTATTGCCTGGGGACGGACTGGGGTTTCAGATATGCTATTAGTCGCCTGTATGTGTTCGGCGCTGCTCGCATTTTTCCTCGGTTACACTCTAGAAGAACAGAGAGAACAAGCAGAATTTTCCACTGTTTCCGCTTCCCGATTTCCCAATAAGTGGTATCTGACTTTTTACGTACTAATTGCCTTAGCAATTCTGGCTAAGGGGCCTGTGGGAATTGTCGTTCCAGCGCTGATTGTTGGCAGCTTCGGGCTTTATTTGGGAAATTTTCGACAACTTTGGCGCGAAATGCGTCCGGTGTCGGGAATCTTGATTATTCTGGCGATCGCCCTGCCTTGGTACATTTTGGTTATTTTAGCCAACGGTCAAACTTATATTGACAGCTTTTTTGGCTATCACAATTTCCAGCGTTTTACTGGAGTAGTCAACAAGCACTCGGCGCCTTGGTATTTTTACTTTTTTGTAGTGCTAGTGGGTTTTGCACCTTGGTCGATTTATTTGCCTGTGGCGATCGCCCGCACCCGTTTTTGGCAGCGCAGTTATTGGCGTCGTCAACCGCGATCGGCTCAGTTGAGTTTATTTGCCCTATTTTGGTTCGGCTGCATTTTTGGCTTTTTCACGATCGCCGTGACCAAATTGCCCAGTTATGTATTGCCTTTAATCCCCGCCGCTGCGATTTTGGTAACGCTGCTGTGGAGCGATATTATTGCAGGCAATGAACCCGAAAACAGGCGCATAAATTTAGAAAAAAAACCTAATTCTTTACCGCGAGGGCTGTTAGTTACATACATTTTTAATGTCATATTTTTATTAATTGTAGCCGGAGCAACTTTCTACAGCTACAACTGGCTGGGAGATGACCCGGCAATGCCCAATTTTCCCCAAGCAATTCAGCAGTCGGGATTACTGATTGTCGGGGGTACGATTTGGATAATTACAGCAGTGGCGATCGCACTTTTACTGTGGAAGCGGCAACAGCGCTGGATTTTGGTTGCTAACCTCATCGGGTTAGTAGCATTTATCATCTTTGGTCTTACTCCCGCCTACAAAGTGGTTGATATCAACCGCCAGTTACCTCTGAGACAGCTAGCACAGGTTGCCGTTCAACAAAAACTGCCAGGGGAAGAGTTTATTATGGTTGGTTTCTGGAAACCAAGTCTGGTTTTTTATACCCAAGAGCCGGTGACTTACTACCGAGCTGTCACAAAGGCGATCGACTACATTAAGCAATCTAAAAACCCAACTTCTCCCTCTATTTTGTTGCTGGGATATCCAGAGAAATTTGTGCAATTAGGATTGCAGCCAAATCAATATCAATTGTTGGAAAGTCGGGGCGCTTACCAACTAGCTAGGGTTCCGAGACAAGCGTTTCGATAGTGCCTATAGTGTGACTCATACTTTTTAAACAAGGTAGAAAAATGATTACAACTAAGAATCTTCAACTACTTGCCGTCGAAAGGATTCACATAGAAGCTTTCTTACGAAGTAAAAGCGAGCTTGCAGCAATTTTAAATGTCATAGTGCCTGATAGCTGGCCTCTTTTCCCGGAAGCATTTTCCCTCCCTGCTGACGAATCTTCCGAGTCCAATCCGCCTCCAACTGACTGGCACAGCTACTTCTTTATTCATCCAAAAAATCAAGTGCTTGTCGGCAATGGAGGTTTCACAAGCTCACCTGATGAGTCGGGGACTATAGAGATAGGTTATGAAATTGCTTCCGAATATTGGAATCGCGGATTTGCAACTGAGGTGGCACAGGGAATGATCGATTATGCTTTCGCTCACGAGGAGGTGAAAGCAGTCATCGCTCACACTTTAGCTGAAAAAAATGCCTCGAATAGCGTGTTGCAAAAAGTGGGAATGAAGTTCATTGCAGAGGTGGACGATCCTGAAGAAGGCAAGATATGGCGATGGCAAATAAGCAGGGATGAATATCATCCGACTTAAACTGTAACGCCGTTTCGCTGTTTAAGCCACTGGTTTTGGCGGTAATTTGAAGGTTCTCGGTTGGAGCATTAAATCTGCCAGATTGAATAAAAGCTATAATCTAGTCACTACCTAAAACCCGAATATCGGAGCCTACAATGGTTTCAATTATCAACAAACCCTCCTCATTAATCCATGAAATTTGCATTGAAAAAGTCGATGGGTGGAAGTTGTTCAAATTTAGTGAATCGCTGCAACAGCGCAGGTCACAATTGTTAGAGAAGAAGAAGGCAGACCAACTAATGGCAGAAGAGGTAGCGGAACTCGACGCCATTGGGGAATTAGATCGCATCTTTACCCACATCAATGCCATGATGGTGGCTCAAGATGTCGATCGGTGATCCGACGAGACAGGCGGTTCGAGAAAGAGCGAGCTATTTATGTGAATACTGTCATAGAGTTGGGCTGTATTTGTTGCTAGGAATCCCGGAAAACAGCTAGATATGGAGCATAAGAAAATGCTCGATTACGTTTTTGTCCAGTGATTTCTTCCAGAAGACCTATATCACTAAGAGCCTTAATTAAGGCATTGGCGTTGGGATATGACAAACTCGTAATTGCTTCAGTATGTTCTACCGTAAAGATTGGTCTGAAATAAAGGCTCTCCAGCAATGCGATCGCATTACCCGATCTACGCCCCATTGCGTTAAGTACCAATTGGCGATGTTCTTCTTTTAAGTTGACTATTTTGCGGGCAGTAGCTGCTGCTTCCTGAGCCACTTCGTAAACACCACGCAGAAAAAATTTTAGCCAACTTTCCCAGTTGCCACTGTCTCTGACAGCCTGAAGACGATCGTAGTATTCAGAGCGATATTTCTTGAAATAGTGAGAGATGTAGAGTAGTGGGCGTTGTAGTATATTCTGTTCACACAACAGAAACGTAATTAATAATCGCCCTGTTCTTCCATTACCATCTAGAAAAGGGTGAATTGTTTCAAACTGAGCATGAGCCAATCCCACTTTAATCAACGTAGGTATAGGTTGTGGACTATATAAAAACTTCTCCAAATTATCTAGAGATTGGAGCATTTCATAGGGTGGAGGAGGAACATAAGTAGCATCCGCCAACGAACATCTTCCTGCACCAATCCAATTCTGGGTGTGACGAAACTCTCCTGGATCTCGCTCAGCACCTCTGACTCCTTGCATTAACTCTTTGTGAATTTCTCTAATTAATCGCAAAGATACAGGCAAACTTTTCAGCCGTTCAAGACCATAGTTAATAGCCGCGATATAGTTTACGACTTCAGCTACTTCTTGAGGATTTTCCGGTTCCAAAGCTTGAGATTCAAATTCTAGGACATCTATCAAAGATGCTTGTGTACCTTCAATTTGGCTCGATAGAACTGCTTCTTTCCGAACATACATAAACACAAAGAGATCGGGATTTGGTAGAGCATCGGTTGCTCCATCTAGCCGACCCAATGCACGATCTGCCTGAGACAGCAGATTCCACATTTCCTGATCCATAATAATTTCAGGTGTGGGTGGCAGCGGATTAGGTATAAAGGCTTTGTAGCCTGCAATCTGTTCCACATATTGACCTGCTCTAGTCCCAATGACCATTGTTATCGGTTCCGTTAATACTGAATACTCTTCAACCCTATATTATCAAAACTAACTTCTTTTCGTTAATAAGCACATTTTTGTCACCCCTCAAGAAAACTAGGCGCTACATCTAGGGGCTTAGAATGCAACCTAACACTACCGAGGTGCGATCGATACAATGATGCAATCCGGGCGATCGCTCTTTGGACTGGTGAGGAGAGCCGACCATACGTGCAATAATCAGCCATATTATGTGGTACGCGATCGCCTGAACCTATGGATGCGCTAATCGGCAAAACTTTACAGGGTGGAAAGTACACCCTCGAACAAGAATTGGGAAGAGGCGGCTTTGGAATAACTTTCAGGGCAAATCACCGCTATTTAGGACAGCCTGTAGTCATTAAAACCCTCAACGAATCTCTGCGGCAGCAACCCAATTTTGCTGAGTTCGATCGCAAGTTTCAAGACGAAGCGAGGCGGTTGGCTTCCTGCGTTCATCCGAATATTGTCCGCGTCAGCGATTTCTTTGTGGAAGACGGGCAGCCTTACATGGTGATGGACTACATTGCCGGTCAGAATTTGGGCGATGTAGTCGGTTCAAATCATCCGCTGCCAGAAAATCTTGCAATTCTCTACATCACTCAAATTGGCGCTGCTTTAAAAGTTGTTCATCAAAAGGGTTTGCTGCACCGAGATGTCAAGCCGCAAAACATTCTTTTGCGCCAAGGTACTCAGGAAGTCGTGCTGATTGATTTTGGCATAGCCCGCGAGTTTACTCCCGGTGCAACCCAAAGTCACACTAATATGGTGTCCGACGGCTACGCGCCGCCAGAACAGTATTTTGCCCAAGGGAAATATACGCCCGCCACAGATGTTTACGGTATGGCGGCGACGCTTTACACTTTACTGACAGCACAGGTGCCGGTGGCTGCAATTTTGCGTACCAGCCAACCGATGCCTTCGCCCCGCGACTTGCAGCCTCAGCTAAGTACGACAGTCAGCCAAGCGGTGATGCGGGGAATGACGGTAGAAGCTCAAAATCGCCCTGCTAGCGTGGATGAGTGGCTGTCGCTGCTGCAGGGGCAGCCTCCTGGTGCAGCGTCGCCGAGCACCGGGCCGACGGTGGCGGTGATTCCGGGACACGGGCCTCAGTCGCCTGCGGGTTCCAGAACAGCGCCTGCTGTGGTGTCTTCTGGAGACAGCAACCGCAAGGTTTGGTGGATTTTGGGGTTCGTGGCGATCGCACTTATTGTTGCAGGTTTTGTCGGTATTGCTAGGGTTCTCCTCAACCGGCCGTCTTCGGAACCCGCACCGGTGGCCCAGGACGATCGCACTTCGGCCCCTGCAGATCCAGACGCGCGCTCCAGCCCCGCACCAATTCCCGGGCCGACATCAACGCCAGCCCCGACTCGCAGAGAAACTCCACCACCGGCTGCTGAAACTCCAGCGCCCGCTGTTGAAACTCCAGCGCCCGCTGTTGAAACTCCAGCGCCTGCTGCTGAAACTCCAACACCAGCCCCAGCGCCAACACCAGCGCCTTCTCCGGAGGCTGTCGAACCCACACCAACGGAAAAACTTGTTGACAAAGAGTTGCCGCCAGATCGATCGCCCGCACCCAGCGAACAACCGGGAACCAGTTATCAGAAGACTCCCACAATCCCTGGGTATGCCGTTGGTACGGCGGAAAGTCAGATTTTATCCGAATTGGGAGAACCGACTGACTCTCAAGCGCGGGGCTATTGGCCGAATACTCGCACCGCACTTTACGAAATATTGCCCAATCGGATTACTCTCGGCTACATTTACGATCGCGATTCGGGCGAGCTAGTACAAACAGAGGGTTCTTTTGCCCAGTCGGTGGACGATTTGGTGGTGCGAACCGCCTTAAACGGGATGGTGGGCGGCGCCAGCCAGGAGATTTTGCAAGGCTTGGGCGACGTGCAGCAGCGCCGGAGCAATCGGTTTACGTTTAGGAAGGGTTCGCTCGAAGGGATGATCGAACGCAATGAGCGCGATCGGATTTACATCGGCGTCTGGGACGAAAATTTGCATTAAACTTGGCAGGGCTGACATTTTGCACCCTTGTCAATAAACCTGGGCGGGTTCTGGGGCCCACCCCACAGGAAAACTCAACTCTTGCGGAACAGGCCGGAAAGCCTGTTCAAGAAAATGGTGCAAGATGTAAATATTCCCGACTCAGCTTTGTGCCAAAATCCAAAATCCAAAATCTAAAATCGGTTGACTTGACGCAACACGAAATATTGTCTATCATAAAAGAACACACGAGGGGCTGTAATGGTTTCGACAGGGTGGCGAAAGCTGCTCCGTGATGCAGGTCGAGAGGGAGTCTACTCTCGTTAATATCGGCTCAAAAAAAATAGTAAATGCGAACAACATCGTTCCTTTCGCTCGCAAAGCCGTAGCTGTAGCCTAAAAACTTCTTGAGCTTGGTTTAGAGTGTATGCCACCTCACTCCGTTAACGGTAGCATAACAACCCCCAACGGATGCCCTAGCTAAACGTTTCTAGTCGGCTAGCTAGGAAAGCAATCACTAGAAAATCCCCCCATTTGGGATAAAGATGGTTCCCGCCCTGAGGATTAGAAGGGATAAACCTGTGAACGATCGGAAGGTAAATACCCGCTTTGGACGGCAGTTCGATTCTGCCCAGTTCCATAAAAAAGTGACGTAAAATCAATGGTTTAAGCCATTTGAAAGTTACTTTAAAGCATTAAAAGGGCCCAGAGTTAACTCTGGGCCCTTTTGTTTGGCATTCAATCTAAAACCTAAAACCTAAAATCTAAAATCTAAAATCGATCAGCTCGATCGGCTAAGTAAAAATACATAAATTACCCATCCATTAGCTACGCTGCAGGCTCATATAATTAGAACTTCACCCTGTCTGTGCGTTCTTGGAGCCTGTCGGGCGATATACTATTAGGCGGTAAAGCATTAAAAATCTTTACAAAGACCCCGATTTCTAAGCCTACTCCTACGAAGGACGGGTGAAAAATTATATGCTGATCGCTCAAAAGCTGGACAAATGAACCCAGGAATTGACTTACAAGGAAGTTTCGTAGAAGCCCTCATGAATTTGGGCTTACCGGCGGACATCGCCCAAGTGCTTTGGCTACCGCTGCCGATGTTGCTGATGATTGTCGCTGCCGTTTTCGGGGTACTCACTAGCGTCTGGCTGGAACGGAAAATTTCCGCCGCCGCTCAACAGCGGGTAGGCCCGGAATTTATCGGCCCTCTGGGAGTGCTAGCACCCGTTGCTGACGGTCTGAAGTTGGTATTCAAAGAAGACATTGTACCGGCAAAAGCTGACGCGCTGCTATTTACCCTAGGCCCGGTAATTGTGGTGATTCCAGTTTTTCTCTCCTACTTAATCGTGCCCTTCGGAGAGCATATGCTGATCGCCGATATGGGGACAGCGATATTTCTGTGGATTGCCCTGTCTAGCATTCAGCCGATCGGCTTGCTGATGTCCGGCTATGCTTCAAACAACAAATACGCCCTCCTCGGAGGACTCAGAGCCGCGGCTCAATCCCTCAGCTACGAAATTCCTCTAGCTTTGGCAGTATTGGCAGTCGTGATGATGTCCAATAGCCTCAGTACGATCGACATCGTACACCAGCAAGCCGGCTACGGCATTCTCGGCTGGAATATCTGGCGGCAACCCGCAGGTTTCCTGATTTTCTGGATTGCAGCACTAGCAGAATGCGAACGGTTGCCCTTTGACCTCCCGGAAGCAGAAGAAGAATTGGTAGCAGGATATCAGACTGAGTACACAGGCATGAAATTTGCTTTGTACTATATCGCTTCCTACGTTAACCTCGTCCTTTCTTGCCTGCTAGTAGCAGTTTTGTACCTCGGCGGCTGGGAATGCCCGATTCCTGTCGAAGTGCTGACAAATGCCCTGGGAGTGAGCGAGACGACTCCTTGGTTGCAGGTAATTACCGGCTTGCTGGGCATTACAATGACGATGCTGAAAGCCTACTTTTTCCTGTTTCTGGCAGTTCTGCTCCGCTGGACTCTGCCGCGAGTTCGGATCGACCAATTGCTAGATTTGGGATGGAAGTTTTTACTTCCCGTTGCTCTAGTTAATTTGCTATTGACCGCAGCTTTGAAACTTGCCTTTCCCTTTGCTTTTGGCGGTTAATTAATAATAGGTAAAGGGGAACAGCTAAACAAAAATAGCTGTTAACCAATTACCTATTATTAATTATCAATCACCAAAAACTCAAGTACAGAGAGAGAACACCATGCTAAAATTCCTCAATCAAGTAGGCGAATACGCCAAAGAGACTCTTCAAGCTGCTAAGTATATCGGTCAAGGGCTATCTGTTACATTTGACCACATGAGACGCCGGCCGATTACGGTGCAGTATCCTTACGAGAAACTAATTCCTTCCGAACGTTTCCGGGGCAGAATTCACTTTGAATTTGACAAGTGCATCTCCTGCGAAGTCTGCGTTCGGGTATGTCCGATCAATTTGCCTGTGGTGGATTGGGAATTTAACAAAGAAACTAAGAAGAAACAACTCAAGCACTACAGTATCGATTTCGGAGTGTGTATCTTCTGCGGCAACTGCGTAGAATATTGTCCGACTAATTGTTTGTCGATGACAGAAGAGTATGAGTTAGCCACCTACGAACGTCATGAATTGAATTTCGACAACGTGGCCCTCGGACGTTTACCCTACAAGGTTACAGACGATCCGATGGTGACACCGATGCGGGAATTCGCTTATTTGCCGAAAGGTGCGATCGACCCCCATGAAGTTTCCTACACCGATCGCCGCGCCGGTCTGCGTCCAGAGGAAATTATCGAAAAGTAAGTAATTAGTCATTAGTCAGCAGTCATTAGTCATTAGTGAAATAACCAATTATTAATGACTGCTAACTAATGAGTAAAAACGAACAATAGAAAACTAATAATTGAGGATAAAAAATTGTGAATCTAGCTGAAGGGGTTCAAATTGTTTCATTTGGCATACTGTCCGTAATGATGATTGCAGGAGCACTAGGAGTAGTGCTGTTCTCCAACATCGTTTACTCAGCATTTTTGCTGTGCGGCGTATTTACCAGCATTGCCGGCTTGTACCTGTTGCTGAATGCCGACTTTGTAGCAGCAGCGCAGGTATTGATTTATGTTGGCGCTGTTAACGTCTTGATTTTGTTTGCGATTATGTTGGTGAACAAGCGAGAAGATTTCCGCACTATTCCCAACGCTTGGGTGCGTCAAGTAGCAACAGCAGGAGTTTGCGTAGGCTTGTTTGCGCTTTTGGGTACGATGGTGGTGTCTACTCCTTGGACTATTGTGGCGACTACAGGAGCACCAGCCGAAAGTTCGATCGTAACGATAGCCAAACATTTCTTCACTGACTTTTTGCTACCTTTTGAGTTAGCATCAGTGTTTTTGTTGATGGCAATGGTAGGAGCAATTGTGCTAGCACGCCGCGATTTCTTGCCCGATGAATTGTCGTCGAACAAGCTATCTGAAACACCAGCTTTTAGTTTGCAAGAAAGACCTCGCGAATTAGTTTCTGCCGGAGATGTTTCTTCGCCCGAATCTAAGTAACAGTAGGGTGCGCGCGGCGCACCTATCTGTCTGTTTGGTAGTAATATTGATTGAGAGAAAATCGCCAACAAAATTTATGCAACTGCAACTCCAGTATTTTCTGTTATTAGCCGCCGCACTTTTCTGTATTGGTATTTACGGTTTGATTACTAGCCGAAATGCAGTGCGCGTGTTGATGTCGATCGAGTTGATGCTGAATGCTGTCAATCTCAATTTGATGGGTTTCTCCAATTATCTCGACCCCGTACAAATTAAGGGCCAAGTATTTACCGTGTTTGTAGTTACGGTAGCGGCGGCTGAGGCTGCCGTTGGTTTGGCAATTGTTTTGGCGATTTATCGCAACCGCAATACCGTAGACATGGAAGAATTTAATTTGCTGAAGTGGTAATCTTAAATCCGGTTAATTGCAAATTATATTTGTAAAACGCGGTACATTTTTAGGGACACGGCACTGCCGTGTCCCTACTTTTAATTACTGTCTTTCGTTCTAGTAATTTCTAGAGTAATTCTGCCACCGAAATCAGGGATGGGGGCAGCAGGTTTCGAGAGTTGTAGTTTAACTTTCTCGACTAACGGTAGTTGTAAAAGCGCTTGAGCAATAGTATCTGCTAGGCGTTCGATTAATAAAAACTTCGAGTCTTTGACTAGCTTTTGAATCAGAGTAATTGCGCTGCGGTAATCAAGAGTATGTTGAATATCATCACTTTTTCCAGCTTGCGATAAATCCAGCCAGAGAGTAACATCCACTTCAAACCACTGCCCCAAAACTTGCTCTTCCGGCAGATAGCCCGTATATCCGTAGCAGCGAATTCCTGTAAGTTGAATAGAATCCATTTTGCAATAAACTAAAAGTGCGTTGCCTATACCAATTTGTATTAAACCAGATAAAGTTATCTTTCTCTTCCCTCTCTTTCTTTTCTTTGCCCTCTTCCTCTTCCCTCTGCGGTTCAATCACTCTTATTCTCTCTTAAATTTCACAACTCTCCTCCTTTCTCCAACTTGTCCAGTAAATCCTCCGCAACTTCATACCATTTCCGCCTAATTTCAGCATCTTCTGGCTTTTCTGTCAAGGTACGACCTTGGAATTCGGGATATTTATTGTAATATAATTCATCAACTTTTTGATAGAAGAGATCTTGATTAATGTTGAGATTTTTGCGCCGTTTACCAATCTTTTCTTGACGAATTATTTCGGCTTCCTCTAAGGATGTATCGGGAGGTTGCTGGCGCGAAGAAAATTTAGGTAAATCCGGCAACTTTGGCAAGGTGAAACCCGATTTGACTACACTAAAAGCTAAAATTCCTGGCACCAAAATCACACTTAAACTCCCTAGGGTTTTCCAAGGAATTAACTTGAATGTGCTGTTGTTATTATTAACAATTGGAGGATTTTGGTGAACAGGAGTATGATTGCTGGTAGCAGCTTGAGTGTTGTTTTTGAAAGGGCGGCCGACAAAGTTCATTGTCACCATTTGGGAAATTATACTGCTAATTTGAGATAGTTTTGGATCTTTTAGTGCTTCGCGGACTGCTTTTGCAGATTGGTAGCGATCGCCCGGTTGTTCTGCTAACATCCGATCCAATACCGTGGCTAAATTTGAGCTGACACTGACGTGCGATCGCCAATCCCAAGTTTTGTTATTGATATCGTACAATTTTTGAGGCTTTTTGCCGCTTAACAGTACCAAAGCCGTGACGGCTAAAGCGTACAAATCGCTAGCAGCAGAAACTTTCCCCAGCCGCATTTGTTCGGCTGGCGAATAACCCTGTTTGCCGATCGCCGTATCCGATTGTCCGTTAAACTGAAGTACGGCATTTGCTGCGATTTGTTTAACAGAACCGAAATCAATTAAAAATGGTAGTTTGTCAGCATCATGCTGAATAATATTATCCGGGGAAATATCGCGGTGAATTAAATTTTTTGAGTGGATGTATTCTAAAACTGGTAAAAGCTGAAATAGCAGTTGAGTAACTTCGGCTTCGGTAAAGTTTTTACCTTGTTGCTGGCGCGATATCAATATTTCTTCGTAGGTTTGACCCTTGATATAATCTTGCACTAAAAATAAAGATGGATTCCCGCCCAAATCCGTTCGCAGGAGTTCTCGAAACCTTGGAATTTGCGGGTGTTGGAGGTGGTAAAGCATACTCGCTTCGCGATCGAACAATTCGGCCGCTTTCGGGCTGTGAACTACCGGAGAAAACTCTTTGAGCACGCAATGTTCGTTGTAGCGGTTGATATCTTCGGCGAGATAAGTGCGACCGAAGCCACCCCGGCCCAATTCGCGGAGGATGCGGTAGCGTTTTTCGAGAGTCGAACCAGGGGTAAGGAGGGAGGAGTTAGACATAAACCACGGCCAATTGTTCGATTGGGGGAGTCGCCGAGCACAGTATAGCTCATTGTAGCTAAGTTTGTTTGAATGTCAGGGCGATCGCTTTTTTTTGGGATGGATGAAGGAGAAGAGACACTTTGGTTAAGATTCAGTATTTACAGGCTTTTTTATTGTCGGGTTTGATCGGCTATCGAGGATTTACAAATCCCGATGAGTAAACCCCTTCGCATCCTTCCCTACATAACTCGCGGCAATATGGCCATCTCCAACAACTCGATACTTATAGGTAATCAAGCCCTCTAAACCAACAGGCCCGCGAGGTGGCATTTGCTGCGTGCTAATCCCCACTTCTGCACCGAAACCGTAGCGAAAACCGTCGGCAAATCTAGTCGAACAATTGTGATAAACTCCGGCCGCATCGACTCCATTTAAAAAAGTCTCGGCAGTTTCGCTATCTTCGGTGACAATGACATCTGTATGTCGGGAACCGTAAGTATTAATGTGATTAATTGCCTCTTCCACAGAATCTACTATTTTGATTGACAAAATTAAATCGCTGTATTCTGTAGACCAATCCGCTTCATTTGCTTCTGCAATATTTTCTAGGATTGCGCGAGTTTTTTCGTCTCCCCGTAGTTCGACTTTTTTCTGCTGCAAAGCTTCGGCAACTGCGGGCAGGAATTTGGGGGCGATCGCACTGTGAACTAACAAAGTTTCAATGGCATTGCAGGCGGCTGGATACTGGGTTTTTGCATCTACAGAAATCTCTACTGCTTTCTGAATATCCGCCGCTTTGTCTGCGTACAAGTGACAAATGCCGTCGGCGTGTCCCAACACGGGAATTCGGGTATTTTCCTGCACAAACCGCACGAAGGAATTAGAACCTCTGGGAATAATCAAATCTACATATTCATCCATTTTCAGCAGTTCGATTGTTTCTTCCCGCGTGGTGAGCAACTGCACGACTTCAGGATTAACCGCAGTTTCTGCTAATGCTTGATGTATCACTTTTGTCAATATTTCGCAGGAACGGACTGCTTCTTTGCCACCTTTGAGAATGACACCGTTTCCTGATTTGATTGCCAAGGATACTATCTGAATTAAAGCTTCTGGGCGCGCTTCAAAAATAATGCCTAAAACGCCCAAAGGACAGGTGATGCGCTTCAGAATTAATCCTGTATCCAATTCACGGTGAATTTGCACGGAACCTACGGGATCTGGGAGTTTCGCAACGTCGCGGACGCCCGCGATCGCACTTTTCAACTTGCTATCATCCAACTTGAGGCGATCGTACAGCGGTTTCGCAATTCCATCCGCCTGGGCCGCCTTGCAGTCAGCGGCATTCGCCGCCACAATATCCGGCGCAGCAGCTTCTAAAGCTTTAGCTATAGCCTCAATAGCGTGATTTTTGGCCTCAGCGGACAAAACTGCCAATTTTCTAGCAGATACGCGCGTTTTTTGGGCAATTTCAATAATAGACATGGCAGTAACTTTTAAATAGTTTTGATTGTTGGGTTTTGAATTTTGAGTTGTGAATTGAATCCGCACAAATAAATTTCTGGGTGGTTTTCAGTCTTAACAATTCTAGAGGAAATTCTATATTTTTGTTGAGACCCCTTACAGCAATCCGCATTAACAGGTTAAAACAGTGAAGTATAGATAAAATCTCACGGTCATTTCCATTTGTCAATAACCTTTGGAGAGTATTATGTCATCTCACGCCCCTTTACGCAAGGCAGGGCGAGCCGCCAAAGCCGGCGTTAAACTGATACAGAAAACTGGCGGAAATCTCGTTTTAGCTTCCGGCGTCACCATCAGCCTGCTGTTTGGTATGGTGTTAGCGCTATCTTTAGCCTCTGTTTTAATTCTCAACAGTCCCGATCCAGTCGCCGGATTGGCGATCGCGCTTCCGATAACTCTAATTTTTAACCTTGCTGCTTTTTTCCTATCGCCTTACTTGATGGACTTAACCCAAAATTGGCTCTACCATACTGGCTGGGTTTCCCTAGCAGAAATTGAAAGCCTAAGTCCCGAAACAGCGAAAGTTATTAAGAAGGTTTGCAAGCAGAAAAAACTCCAGCAGCCGCGTTTAGGAATTATCGACGACCAAAACCCTACAGCTTTTACTTACGGTTCCTTTCCAAACAGCGCTCGCTTAGTCGTCAGTCAAGGTCTTTTTACCTATTTAGACGACGAGGAAATTGCCACTGTTTACGCCCACGAACTGGGTCACATCGTCCACTGGGACTTTGCAGTAATGACTTTAGCTTCGACTTTGGTGCAGATTACTTATTTAATTTACACTACAGCTCAAAGGATGGGTCGGAGTGGTGGCGATAAAGCTAAAGATGCTGCCGGTACTGTAGCTGCTGTGGCTTATTTGTTTTACATCGCAGGCACTTATTTATTGCTGTATTTGTCGCGGACGCGAGAATATTTTGCCGACCATTTTGCGGCCGAAACAACCGGAAACCCCAATGCTTTGTCTCGCGCTTTGGTAAAAATTGCTTACGGTATTTTGGAAGAAGGACAAAGAGCCACCGAACCCAGCCGCTTATTAGAAGGAACTCGCGCTTTAGGCATTTACGATGCCAAAGCTGCCACATCTACCGGTACTGCTTACAGGATTACTTCCGAACCAGAAAAGATTGGGCGAGTGTTTCTGTGGGATATGTTTAATCCCTGGGGTTGGTGGATGGAGTTGAACTCTACTCACCCGCTGACTGGTAAACGAGTTCGCGCTTTGAGCACTTATGCCGAACAATTAGGCTTGGATATTGAGTTTGACATGGGCCGGATTGTCGGCGAAGGCAACGATTTGAGCAAGCGGAGATTGTACGGCAATTTTGTGTTCGATTTGCTGCTGTACAGTGCAGAAACTCTGGGCTTAGCTGTGGGTTTTGCGATCGGCATTTCCCTGTATGCTGTAAACCCGATGATGATGGTTGCTTGTCCTTTAATCGCTTTGGGTGCAGGAATTTTGCTCAAGACTTTGGTGATGTTCCCCAATTACGAAGAAGCAGAACACTTGGATGTTTTAACCTTAATGTCTGACCCTTACGCAAGTCCCTTGCGGGGTCAACCGACGCAACTGCAAGGCGAATTAATTGGTCGCGGCGATGCCGGTTATACCTTCGGCTCTGATTTGAAACTGCAAGACAGAACGGGAATGATTTATCTGCGCTATGCTTCTCGTTTTGGGCCAATTGGTAATTTTTTGTTTGGCATGAAACGGGTTGAAAGTTTGATTGGAATGGATGTTAGCGCTTTGGGTTGGTTCCGTCGGGGTGTGGCACCTTGGATGGATTTGATTCAGCTTGAAAGCGATAGCGGTACTACGGTTAAGAGTTATCACCGCTTCTGGTCTGTTGTGATGGGTATAGCGGCGATCGTTCTTGGTATTGCGGTGCTATTTGTTTCATTTCCCGCTTAAAAGTTGAAACGAATAAAGTCCTTACTACCAACAGGTTCATAGTAAAGACTTTATTCGCCTTAAGTCAGGGTTAAGGAGGAAAGCATTCGTGTCAACTTAAGCAATTGAGAGATTAACATCTTCCTGATTAGAATCCCTGAGTGTTAAACCAAGGGCTTAACTGATGACTGAGGATTGTTAGGTGGTTTAGCTGATTTGAATTCCGGTGTGGAGGACAATTGTTTCAAATCGATGAAGACAGAAAATTGGCTGGTATCCAACAACCCGGATTTAAGTTGTTTTTTCTTCTGCAATTGTTGACCGAGCGCACAAAGTTTGCACATTATTTTAGCTCTTTTTGAGGATATAATAGTCGTTCTGGAAATCATGGGCTAGTTGCTTGATTTCAACGCTGCTAAACCCAGCTTCACTCAACAGTTGCAGCGCTTTTTCTTGACCCCACATCGCTCCCAATCCCATGCCGCCGTAGGCTAAAGAAACTGTCATACAGTGCATACAAGAAATGGTGTAGAGCAACGGTGCAATGGGATGCTCTAGATTACCGCCGACATCCGTTGTGGCGCGGATATCTTGCATCAAGTAAACACCATCGGGACGCAACGCTTTGTAGATGTTTTGCAGTACAATATCGGGTCTGGCTTGATCGTGAATTGCATCAAATGTGGCGATCCAATGGTAGCGATCGCACTCATCCAATGTGGCGACATCCTTCACCTCAAACTGGATATTATTCAACTTCCGCAATTGCGCTTCCGTGTTGGCATTGGCGATGGCTTCTCCCGAAAAATCATAGCCTGTGAATCTGCTATTCGGAAAGGCTTCAGCCAGCTTGTTGAGTGCTCGCCCGCAGCCGCAGCCGACATCTAGCACCTCAATACCCTGTTGCAACGCTTCGGTGAGTCCGGGAATCAGTGGCAGAATGTGGTCAAATAGAGCAGATACCGTGGTTTGACCGCTATCTTCTGCCATCACGGCATGAAAACGTTTGAACTCTGAGTAGGGTACACCGCCGCCTTTGTAGAAACAATCAATAATCCGGTCTTCCACCGATGCCAACACCGGAATGAATTGAGCAAAAGGGGCAATGTTGTTAGAAGCCGCAGCCCGTGTCAGGAATGCTGCATATTCTGTCGGCAAAGTGTAGGTTTTGTCGATCGAATTATAATCCACTAAGCGACCCGTTACCATTGCACCGAGCCATTCCCTCACGTAGCGTTCGTTCAATCCGGCAGCATCGGCAATTTGTTGACTGGTAGAGGGCGGCAATTCTGCCATTGTGTCAAACAATTCGGTGCGATGCCCGATCGAAATCATGACGGAGAGTGCGCCACTGTTGAGAATGTCCAGCATCCGTCCGGCGAATGCTTCTGCTTTGGTTTGATCGAATGTTTGTGTCATCATAATTTAAGCGTGATGGTATTCAAAAGTTTCTATTTGGAAGATTGGATGTTGCCAGGGGTACGAGCGTCAGATTCCTGCCCGTCAATTCAACATTTCACCTATCTGTTCTTGCACCCAAGTTTCAAACAATTCGCGCAGCAAACGTTGACGCATCGCTAAATCGAACTGAGCCGGAATCAATGTTTCTAATCTGACGATCGCCAGCCATCCTTCTACAGCGATAGGATGCCAAAGCTGACCGGGCCGGCTTATCGCCAACAGATGTGCCAAATTCGGGTGGATTGTGCCGAGTTCCGCCGGGCCAACGATTCCATTGACTTGAGCTTCTGGGCCTTGGGAATACTCGCGCGCCAGTTCGGCAAAGGATTGCTCTTTTTCTTGAATCCGAAAATACAGTTCGCGCGCCATTTCTGCGTCTTTAAACCGAATCAAAGAATAGATGACTCGATCTAGCGATCGCTTGCGCTGCAGAAAATAGGACTCTAGTTTGTGATGCCAATTTTGGTGTTTGAATTTCTCAATTTTGAGCAGCCGCGGAATGAAAACAGTCTCTAAAAATTCCCGACTCATTCCGTGCTGTTTTAGCCAAAGCTGCTGTGTGGTTTCGTCGATCAGTTGATTTTGTTCGTAGAACTGCTGGCGGACATTTGTGATTTCTTCAGGGGTGCAATCAATGGGGGCGATCGCTTCATCAATGATGCTCTCGCGACATAATTGGGGCAGCATTTGGTAGCTGGCAAGTCGAGGGATAATTCCCTCCCCATTAATTGTGCGATTTCCTATTTGTAAAACTGCGTTCATATAGCAGAAGGAAGTTCGGCAAAGGATTTGGTAACGGATGTAACGGAGAGAAGGAAGAACACGGATTTTGACTTCGATCTCTGAGATTCCGATCCCCCTAAATCCCCCTTAAAAAGGGGAACTTTGAGTGAATCTTTCCCCTTCTTAAGGGCAGTAGGGGTTGACTTTGAATGCTCTTCCCCCTTCTTAAGGGGGGTTAGGGGGATCTCTTGGTTGAAAAACACACTTTAGCTGTTAGACAGGAGTCATGTTTAGGTTGTAGCTGCTAACGCCACTGTGTTGATAAACTTGGAGATAGTAGGTGCTACCTGGAGTCAAGAACTGAGTAATTGACTCAGATTGATTGCCAGTCGCAATTGACTTGGTAATGATTTCACTTGAATCTACCACTGAATCGTTATTGCGATCGTTAATCAGCCGTATATCCATATCGCCACTTAAACCGCTGAGATTAAAGCGGAAATTGCGGCTTGAGTTGACAGCAAAATGGTAAGTATCAGAGGTATCAGAGTTAACTATCGCTTCGTTGAAGGTGCGGGAAGCAGTCAGGGTTCCCACCTCTGTCTCCGCTGTGACTAGATTGCTGGGTTTGCTAATGGCATTGGTTGATACTCTCAAATCGTATTCGGTATTAACAGTACCAACTCGATCGACTTCAATTAGGTAGCTACCTGCATCAACGTTGGTAAGCCCAGATGACACGTTAATTGAGTCAGGTTGGTTGCCAAAACGAGTTGATGCTGAAACCTGTGAATCGTTGGTATCGCGTACACCATTGCCGTTGAAGTCTCGGAACAATCGAACATCGGCATTAGCGCTCATATTCGTCAGGGCGATGTTGATATTATTATCGTTCTCCAGACGAAAACTGTAGGTATCTTTAATATCGCCGTTGCCCACGAATTCACGCTTGCCTACGGGATTAGCATCGCGGATCAAGGTACCAAAGTTAAATTCAGCCATTTTGTTTCTCCTTAAAGTGTAAAGGGATTAGTTAATTTGCTGGTTGTTTGCTTAACTTGATATCAATCTAACGAGGCGATCGTTCCGAAAGCGTTCCGAAAGCGTTCTCGAAGCGTTCCCAAAGCATCCAAGCGATCCGAGGCACGAATTCAAGGTCTCAGAACTTCCGCAGACCAAACGCGATCGAAGGGAATTCCAGCTTTACCGTGGGCTTCTCGAATCACTTCCGCATCGGGCGCGTTCAGTTCCCACAGGACACGAGTTTTATCCTGCGACGCATAGGAACGCACCCATTCAATACCTCGTTCCTGATAGCACGGTAAAATTAATCGCAGGGCTTCGTTCCACTCTTCATCGGTAAAGCCATTCGGATAGCTTCCCTCCAACAGCTTGAGGATTGGTTCGTTCCATACAGGTGGCACACCTTCAGGTTCAATAACTTGGGCTGTCCAAACCTTGGTAAACCCAACATCAGCTTGGCGATAAGCTTGTCGCACAGACTCTGCATCGGGTGCCTCAAAGGTGCAAATCATGCGATGGCGATCGGCTGATAGTAAAGAGTAGCGCCACGTGCCATTTCTTGCCCCAAGACAATCCAAAACTCGCGTATCAGCTAACATTTCTGCGGTTATGGGTCGATCGGCAACGGTTTCAACTTTGATGAGAGACATAATTACTTCCTCTTAATTAGTAATGACTGTTGACTGTTAACTAATGATTCATGACTAATTGTAGCGATTGATGATTTTCCCCACTCTCACCTCAATTTTTTAGCGCCTCGCAGTGGACGAAGTGAGCGAGTTGTCACCCCCAACATAAACGTGGGTACAGTCTGCTCTACGATCGCATTCTCAGCCCATCTGTAAATAATAGTGCGATCGCACAAAAATATCAGAAAATTAAGTTCTTGCCTGATGGATCTCTTGAGCAGTCCTCAATCCAGATGCTAATGCGCCCTGCATCCATCCCCTCGTAGTAGAAGTGTGTTCTCCAGCAAAATAGACTTTACCTTCCGACTTTCCAAGTTCATCAAAAAACCTTTTTTCTTGCTCTTCAGTCGGGTATGCCCAACCAGACCTCGACCAAGGATCTTTAGCCCAAGAATAACTGGTCATCTTGCCCTGATAAGCACTGACACCAGGGAGAATCTTTTCCCATCGCTGTAGTAATTGAGGCAATTGTTGTTCTGGGGCGAGGGCATCCATAGCAAGGGCATTTTCCCCTTTCAGATAAGCTTCCAAAATACCTGTTTTTCCAGGAAAATCCCAACTTGGTTGCCACAGTTCTTCAGGACGATCGTCAAACAACCCCCAACCATTCAATCCTTCTTTTTCCCAGAATCTTTCGGAGAATTCAACAAACATTCGTGTCGCTGCGCGATAATTATAACCCCCAGCGATAGCAAGCTGTTTTTGAGGTGATAGTGGAGGCTGAAAGTTGATCTGTCCCAAGACTGGCAAGGGAACAGTACATACTACACAGTCTCCAGTGTATTGCTGTCCTGATTGGCACAAGACTTGAACCCCTGAAGAAGTTTGTTCAATGCGAGTAACCGCAGATCCTAGATGAATTTTATCAACTAGAGCGGTAGCAAATGCTTGTGGTAATCTATCTGAACCTTGAGCAATTTTAGCAACTTTGGATAGGTCTCCTCCCGGTAAAACTTTAGCTAAATCATCAGCAGGAATCAGAAGACGTTGCCCATTCTTCACAGCAATGTAAAGCCCATCTGGTGGTAAAAAACGCTTGAGAGTCAAACCAAAATGTTGAGCATAGCCAAGTGTTAAATTGTGATTAGACGGAATTCTTGCTGCTCCTGCTTCTACAAAATGATTCTCACTAAAATTGCCTCGCAAGGTCAAAACTCTCCCTCCTACTCGCTCACGGGCTTCTAAAACCGTTACTGTATGACCTACTGCTGCTAACTCGTAAGCGGCAACCAAACCAGACAACCCCGCTCCGACGACGATCACTTTCTGAGAGGATAGTCCTTTCTCTAATGCTCCTGGAGTTCCAGAGTTTTGGGCTTTAACTTGAGCATGGGCTATTGCCGCACCAAACGTTACAGCGCTACTTAATAGAAATTGACGGCGATTCATTTTAAACATAGCGGTCTAGCCAATAATTACAGTAATACTAAAGATTTTGCCTAACTTAGCAAAAAAGCGGAATATGAAACAATTAGCAAACAAGCAGAAGAGTTTAAAAAATTAGATGAGCGATATGAAGTAAAGTAAAGTTCCTTGTGATGAACACCATCCCTAATTGCAGTTCGCTACAACTAATAACTAATGACTAAATCTGTTCGATCGCCCGATCGACCTCGGTGCAAGCGCGGAAACTCAGCGCAGGACGATCGATGCGATCGCGCAGCGATTCAAACCGCGTGATCGCCCCTTCTCGATCGCCCAAAGCTAAAGCACCCTGAATCAAAATTGCCCAAGCCAGAGCAATCTCGCTGGGATGATCGACCGTCTGAGCAGCTTCTAAAGCAGCTTCAGCGCGGGCTGTTGCCAAAACGAGCCGATCGCACTCTAAATCGACTTGAGCCGCCCCAATCAGCACGTAAGACAGCATCCGTTTCGCATCCACCTGCTGCAAAGTCGCGATCGCCCGCTCCAAACCAGCATCGGCACCAGTTTGCTGAAGCTGATAGTTTGCTAAAGCTAAAAGCGCATTAGCCACCGCCCCTTCACTGCCTTCGCCTTGGATTTTGGCAGAGACGATCGCCATTTCCTGACAATAAGGCAAGGCCGCAGCCGGATCGCCCGCTTCCATTTCCGTCATCGCCAAATAGGTGAGGTTATAAAACTCGCACCAGCGATCCTGCTGGGCCGCAGCCAATTGCCACGCCTGCTGCAACAGAGTTCGCGCTTCCGCATAGTTCCCGTGATGGCGCTGTACAGCCCCCAACCCTTGGGCAATTCCGATGTTTTTAGCGCCAACTCTCCCCGCCAGGGACTGCGCCTCCAGCAACAATGCTTCTGCCCGCGTCATTTCCCGTCCAATTTCCGCCAAGCAAGACCCGCTATATACCAGCAATCGCACGGCAGTAGCTGGACTCGATGCCCGACTTACCTCTGCTGCCCGCAGCGAGTGTTGGTGGACGTTGGCGAAGTTGCTGCGATCGAAATGCAGGATCACCAATGCCTCAAGTCCCGTGGCTTCTGCTTCTTCTAAACCTAGAGCATTGGCTTAATCGATTAAGCGGTGCAGCTCGCTGTCGAGTTGAGAAACTCGATCGCCCGTAACGCCTGCGATCGCGCTAACCCGCAGCAATTTTAAATGCAATTGAATGCGAGTGCGATCGTCAAGTCCTTGACACTGCTCAATCCCAAGCTGAGCCAATTCTGATGCTTCCGCGTAGGCAAACACTTTCAAGCAACGTTCTGCTGCCGACAAGGCGCTAGACGCTGCCAATTGTCGATCGCCCCCCATGGCCGCGTGACGCGCAATATCGCCAGCCCAGGCACCGTCTGGTGTGGAGAGTTGATTCAATTTATGGGCAATTTGCAAATGTATCAAATGGCGGCGCGGTTGTGACAACTGCCGGTAGACAGCCTGACGCACAATATCGTGAGCAAAGTCATAGCCCATTTCGGCACCGATAGAGGCGCTGGGACGGATAATGGTTTGTTGGGCGTAGTGCAGCAATGCCGATGAAGCTTCATCGATCCACTGAATGTCATCTAAAATTACCAGCACCGGAGTTCGATCGGCACATTCAGCCAGCAGTTGCACCACTGCATCAAATAGATGACTGCGTTCGCGCAAGGGTGCCAAAGGCATATCGGGCGAGGCTGGCGCTGGTTGACCGAGTTCTGGGAGCAAGAAACCTAGCTCCGGCGGAATGTTGCCTGTGGAGGGCATCGCGAGCGATCGCAGCGCATCGATCCAGATGCCGTAGGGTCGCACCATCTCTGCCGCAAATCCGCGTCCCCACAGCACTTGTACCGCCTGTGCCGTCGATCGCAGCTCCTCCAGCAAGCGAGTTTTGCCGATTCCGGGTTCGCCCGCGAGCAAGAGCACTGGCGATGCCTCAGCGTGAGCGATCGCGCCGCATTTCCCAAGCAGTATGGGGTTTGCCCACTGTTGAATCGATGCCCATTCGCGATCGCGCCCCACTAGAGGCGACAAAGCCAAAGGCGAGGGAAACAAAGCCGTTTGGGGCGGCCCGGCGGACTGAGAGGATGGTTGAATGTCGGGCGCTGCGTCTTCCAGCAACAGTTGCTCGTAGAGCTTGCGAGTGCTCGCACTGGGGTCTACTCCTAGTTCCTCGCGCAGCAAAGTCATGCAGCGGTGGTAGACTTGCAGTGCATTGGCGCGATCGCCGTTCAAATGGTGCGATCGCATCAAAGCTGCGTAGCTGGTTTCGTGCAACGGATCGATCTCCAGTAAGCGCTGTGCAGAGCGGATTGCAGCCCGATAATCACCCTGAGCTTCCGACAGGCGAGTCAGAGATTCGAGCGCATGAAGCAATTTCTGTCGCAGGTGTTCGCGCTCTGGAAAAATCCACTCATCCTCACAACTCGGCAGCAAATCACCGCCGTAAAGTGCGATCGCTTGCTCCCAGGCTGTTCTGGCACCGTTAACATCTGCGGCTCGTTCCGCTGCTTCTGCTGCGGCGAATGCCCGTTCAAACTCAGCCACATCCAGCACGAAAGGCGCATGGGGATTCCATTGCAGGGTTTTGGCATCCGCCAGCAGGTAGCGATCGGCCTCGGGGAGTCCCTGACGCAGGTGATGCAGTTCCCGGCGCAAGTTGGTGCGAGCTTGGGCCTCCGTTGAATCTGCCCAGAATTGAAAGGCAAGCCGCTGACGGGTTTGCGGGATATCGCGGTGCAGTACCAGGTAAGCCAACAAAGCTTGCGGGCGCTCTGCGGTGACACCGACAATGGGCTTGTCTGCACAGGAAAGGCAGAATCCGCCTAGTAGTTTGATATCTAAGGTAGAAAGCATATAGCTAGATATTATTTGTGATTTTAATCCATGCTCCGGCGTGTTAAGTTCAGGAATGTCAGCAGGTGGCGATCGCTAATTGAAATGACATTGCTATACTATGTTATCCGCGCGGCAGTATGTTGGAAGCCACAATTTGGTATTCTTAATATAAATGTAATATAGGTACGGTATGATCGCTTTTACTACGACTCTCACTCAATGCAATTAACAAGGCAAACATGATCGCCAAAATTGCTACCTTCAGCCTCTTGTTTATAGTTTTGACTCTAGCATTCAGCAACACGCTTTTCAAAAATCATCTGTTAAAACCTTTCAAGGACAGCAATTTGTCCAACCAGTTAACATCTGATTTGACCAACTTGACCGCCCAAACGGAAAGCCAGGACAAAAAAAATACCATGCAACGTATTCTCGATGACAGCGCGAAATTAGAAAAACTAGCTGGGGATTTCCAATTTATAGAAGGCCCGATTTGGCATCCAGACGGCTTTTTGCTGTTCAGCGATCTTCCCGCCAATATTATCTATAAATTTACCTCAAACCAGCAAGTTGAGGTATTTCGCCGCCCTTCGGGAAAAGCCAACGGGAATACTTTAGACAAAGAAAACCGCTTAATTACTGCCGAACACGAAAATCGCCGCGTATCGCGCACTGAAAAAGACGGCAAAGTTATCACATTGGCGGATAGATACGAGGGAAAAAGGCTCAACAGTCCGAACGATTTGGTTGTTAAATCCGACGGTAGCATTTATTTTACAGATCCGTCCTACGGTGTTAGTAAAGACCAGGAAGAATTGGGTTTTTACGGTGTTTACAGGCTGGCACCAGACGGGAAATTAACTCTGCTGGTTAAGGATTTGGTGCTGCCAAATGGCATTGCCTTTTCACCAGACGAGCAAAAGCTTTATGTTAACAATTCGGAAGCGGGATACATTGCTGTTTTTGATGTAAAACCGGACGGAACTGTTACCAACCAGCGGCTTTTTGCGGAGTTAAAAGATGCCGCCACTAAAGGCGGAGTTCCCGACGGTTTAAAAGTTGATTTAGAGGGGAATGTTTACAGCACCGGGCCGGGGGGAGTGTGGATTTTATCGCCCGATGGCAAGCTTTTGGGGAGGATTTCTGTACCTGAGACGGCGACTAATTTGGCTTGGGGAGAAAGCGATCGCAAAACGCTTTATATTACGGCAAATACAAGTCTGTATCGGATTCGCCTTAAAATTGCGGGTGTGCGGGCTGGAAAATGATCTAAAATCGGGCGAACTTGAAAGTAAAGCGGTTTTTATTAGGGGTAATTGACCGGACATGATATAATCGTAGGTTTGAGAATCAGTCATTCCCGATTCTTTAATCTCGAATCTCAAATCTCTAATGGTATTAATAGCTCGGTTGCACAAATTTCTAACTGCTACAGTCGATCGCAAATCCCGATCGCACACAATATTTTGGTTGACTTTGAGCTTGACATTTGCTGCACTTTATGGTTTTTTAGGACTCAAGCAAGCCTTCAGGGCCGAGTATATAGTGCAAGACGATGCGAGGCAGCACGTTTTCTGGATGATGCGGTTTGTCGATCCTGAATTATTCCCCAACGATTTCATTGCTAATTACTTTCAATCAGTCGCCCCCGCAGGATACAGCACGCTCTACAAATTAGCCGCAACAGTTGGCATTCATCCGCTATTTTTTCACAAAATATTGCCGCTATTTCTCGCGTTAATCTCGACTTATTACTGTTTTGGCCTGTGTCTAGAAATGCTGCAAGTGCCGATGACTGGATTTATTGCATCTTTGCTGTTAAATCAGCATATGTGGATGACTGATGATTTGGCTTCCACAACGCCAAGAGCTTTTATATATCCGATATTTCTCGGTTTTTTATATTATTTGTCGCGCAGTTCGTTGCTGCCTTGTTTGGGAGCGATCGCACTTATCGGACTATTCTATCCTCCTTACGCCTTGGTTGCTGCCGGAATTTTAGTTTTGCGCCTGCTAGCCTGGAAAAACGGCGGTTTGCGCTTGTCGGGCGATCGAACTAATTACCTATTTTGCACTACAGGTTTGGGAGTTATTTTTCTAGTAATGCTGCCCTATGCCTTAGATAACTCTGAATTTGGCCCAACTTATACCGCAGCAGAAGCGAAGCCAATGGTCGAATTTGCAGCAGACGGCAGAAATCCTTTTTTTCATCCAAACCCCAAAGATTACTGGTTGACAGGGCGGGGCAGCGGGATGTTTCCCAAGTCGCTGTTTACGCCTGTAACTCACTGTGTCGGGCTGTTATTTCCGCTGCTGCTATTTTTGCGATCGGCTTTTCCCTTAGCCAATCAGATTCAAAGCAAAATCTGGCTTTTGCTTCAGCTCTTTTTAGCATCCTCGGCGATGTTTTTTGCGGCTCATGCTACCATTTTTAAGCTGTATCAACCAGGTCGCTATACTGCCTACAGCTTGCGATTTATTGTTGTGTTGATAACGGCGATCGCCCTCACTTTAATTATCGATGGAGTCGGTCATTGGGCAGCAACAAGCGCAACAAGATTTGATGTAAAAAACCTAGTTGCACTAATTACGACAGCGACCATCGCTGTCGCAGTCGTGCTTTATCCCTGCTTTGCCAAAAAATTTCCTACAGTCGGATATGTAGAAGGTAAAATGCCGAGTTTGTACAAATTTTTTAAGCAACAACCTAAAGATATCCTGATTGCTTCGATCGCGACCGATACGGATCATTTGCCAACATTTAGTCAGCGTTCGGTTCTGGTGGCCAAGGAATATGCAGTGCCTTATCAGAAAGGCTACTACAGCAAATATCAACAGCGACTTAACGATTTAATTCGCGCTCAATACACTCCCGATAGAGCTGTATTGCAAAGTTTCATTACTAGCTATGGAGTTAATTTTTGGATGCTCGATCGCAATGCTTTGACTCTTCAGTATATAAAGGATGATGGCTGGCTAAATCAATTTGATTCTACACCGGAGGCGAGGCTTTCTCTAGAACAAGGGAAAATTCCCGCCTTAGCTTCAGCAATCACAAGCTGTGCTGTTTTTCAAAATGAAATTGTCGTGGTTTTGGATGCGTCTTGTATTGTGAAATAAACTGGAATTAGGACGGCTCACACCCAGAAAAAAATGCCATAACATCCCCGAACTGAGAACGAGAAAAAAATCGACTTTATTGACTAAAAATCTTGATTTTTAGGTTAAACCGGAGGCAAGAAACCCGGTTTCTGACCAAAGAATTAATAGTTTAGCGATTTGTAGTGCCAATCCCCTTGCGGTTGCCACTCCTGATGAGTGATGTTGCGGATATCGGGCAATTAAATAATCTCCGCAATCAAAGGTGAATATAGATCCGGGGTCAAGTTCGCAGACAATGAAAATTGCACAAAAGCTCGATCGCCAATTATCTCTTGGGCAAAAACATGACAACACTTTACGTCAACCCGCAAACAGGCAGCGATTCCGCAGCCGGCAGCCAATCAGCCCCATTCAAAACTATAGCCCGCGCGATCATCGCCCGCGCTGCATCGGGAAGCACTATTGAGTTAGCACCGGGAATTTACAGCGCTGCTAGTGGCGAAAAATTCCCCTTGGAAATTCCCTCTGGAGTAAAAGTTATTGGCAATGAAGCTAACAAAGGTAGAGGCATTCTGATTCAAGGCAGCGGCAAATTTGTCAGTCCCACCGCTGCGGGCCAAAATATCACGATACTGCTAGCAACTAATTCGGAATTGCGCGGAGTAACTGTTACTAATCTCGATAGTCGCGGCACGGGAGTCTGGATTGAGTCAACTTCTCCGACTGTGGCTAACTGCACTTTCACACTTTGTAAGGGCGAAGGCGTTTTTGCCACGGGCACTGCTAATCCTGCGATTCTCGACAACATATTTGTGGAAAACTCAGCCGCTGGCGTAATTACGGCGGGAACTGCTAAAGGAGCAATACGGCGCAATATTTTTCAAAAGACGGGTTTCGGCATTTCTCTGCAAGCTCAGTCGGCTCCTTTGATTGCTAATAACCAAATTTTGGAAAATCGATCCGGTATCGTTTTAGCGGGGGAATCTCAGCCGATTTTGCGTAAGAATCGCATTGAAAAAAATACCGAAGACGGTTTGACTGCGGTGGGGAAGTCGCTGCCAGATATTGGTACTGCTCAAGATTGGGGCGGCAATATTTTTCAAAATAACGGTGAATTAGACTTGCAAAACGCGACTGGGGTTAAGATTTCTGCGGTGGGAAATCAGCTCAATTCTTCGCGGGTGAAAGGTTTATTTGATTTGGGCAATGTGACGCCAACTCCGACTCCTGGCAAGCTACAGTTTAGTGACATCACCACGCATTGGGCCAAGGATTTTATCGATCGCTTGGCAAAGATGAATATTGTTAGCGGGTTTCCCAACGGCACTTTTCAGCCTTACGAGATTGTAACTAGAGCTCAGTATGCGGCTATGCTGGCGAAGGCGTTTGAATTGGTGCCGCGCCGTGAGGCGACGGTTTTTAAGGATGTGGCGGCGGATTTTTGGGCCAAGGGAGCGATCGACCAAGCTAATCGAGCTGGCTTTTTGGCTGGATATCCAGACAGCACGTTTCGCCCGGAGCAGAATTTGACTAGAGTTCAGGCGATCGTTTCTTTGGTAAACGGCTTGCAGTTGGCGGGGGGCAACCCCAATTCTTTGAGCGTTTATGTCGATCGAGCTCAGATTCCCAGTTTTGCCACCGACGAGATAGCAACCGCCACAGAGCGCAAAATCGTGGTCAACTACCCCGCGCGCGAAAAGATTTCCCCCGCCCACGACATCACCCGCGGCGAGATATCCGCCCTCATCTACCAAACCCTGGTAGCCACAAAGCGGGCCGATCCTATTAACTCTCCTTACATCGTCTAAGGGAATTGGAAGACAAGGGAGAGAAGAACTTGGGGTACAAAGAACCAACCCATATCCCCTCGCCCTTGTCTCCAATTGCCTCACTCTCACTCACTTTCACCCACTCTCACCCACTGCCACTCTCCCAAGTCTTGATTTGCGAGTACCCGAATCGTTTTATGATTAAACATTAAGAAATTAAGCAATCCTTAAGGTTCGACTGTCAAATTATGGCTAAAATTCAATTCTCTCGGGGTATAGACGAAGATGCTGTGCCCGAAGTGCGCCTAACCCGTTCTAAAACGGGAGCTCAAGGCACTGCCACGTTTATCTTTGAAAATCCCAAAGCTCTCAGCAGCACCAGTACCGAAGACATTACTGGAATGTACATGATCGACGAAGAAGGCGAACTCCTCACTCGCGAGGTTAAGGCTAAGTTCATCAACGGTCAGCCGGCAGGTTTGGAAGCTCTTTATCTAATGAGAAGTCCCGCAGAATGGGATCGATTTATGCGTTTTATGGAACGCTACTCGGAATCAAACGGCTTAGGATTTAGCAAGGCATAATGGGTAGTTGGTAATTGGTAATTGGTAATTGGTAGTTAGCCGATCGCCGGTTGCCGGTTGCCGATTGCTTAGAAGAAGAAACTATGACGCAAATTCCTCACCCCGACTTATCTAAAATAACCGTAAACTGCGCTATCATTACTGTTAGCGACACCCGCTCGGCGGAAACAGACAATAGTGGCTTGTTAACTAAGAAGCTGCTAAAAGATGCGGGTCACTCTGTGGTAGCTTACACTGTTGTTAAAGATGATGCGGCCAAAATTGTATTGCAAATGCAGGCTTTTTCCCAGCGTGAAGATGTGGATGCAATCATTTTTAACGGCGGCACGGGCATCGCTCCCCGAGATACGACTTATGATGTGATGGAGAGTTTGCTAGACAGGATTTTACCAGGATTTGGTGAAATATTTCGGTTTTTGAGCTATCAAGAAATTGGTTCGAGGGCGATCGCCTCTCGCGCAGTTGCAGGGGTGTATCAAGGCAAGTTAGTCTTTTCTCTTCCGGGCTCTAGCAATGGTGTAAAACTAGCTGTGGAAAAGCTAATTTTACCTGAATTAGTTCACTTGGTGACGCAGTTGCGGGGAGGGTGAGAGCGAAAGTTCGGTTAATGGACTGACAATCAAGAAATTTGGTTACAAGTCGCCCGAGGCATCCGTGGAGCGAGAAAAAAGCTCGCTCATCCTCATCGCCAGCCCCCGGGTTTAGCAGTGAACTCGCTTTCTTCAATCTAAAATCTAAAATCTAAAATTGACTGACTGCATTCACCGCAAGAAACGGGTGGCTTTGAGCCTGCTCTATGCCTAAAGTAAGGAAACATCAAAATTCCCTCGATTTAGACTAGATGATTGCGATGCAGAATGCGAGTGTCTATGCTAGCGAAGATTATCACCGGATTGCTCGGGCGATCGCCTTTATGCGACAACACCACCTAAACCAGCCCAATCTGGCAACTGTGGCCCAACACATAGGACTGAGTGAATATCATTTTCAACGGCTATTTACTCAATGGGCCGGCATTAGCCCCAAGCGGTTTTTGCAATATCTGACAGTTGAATATGCCAAGTCAAAAATCACTCATACTAAAAGCCTTCTCGACCTAACATTGGACGTGAGACTATCGAGTCCCGGACGATTGCACGATTTATTTGTGAACTTAGAAGCAATGTCACCAGGGGAGTTCAAAGCAGGCGGAGCAGGTTTGCAAATTCGCTATGGCATTCATGATACCCCCTTTGGCAAATCTCTAATCGCGACAACTGCCCGTGGTATTTGTAATCTTTATTTCTTGGATACAACAGACGAACAAACCGCCGGACAAAGACTGCGATTGGAATGGAAAAACGCTGAAATCATTCGTGATGAGCAAGCGACTCAATCATTGCGTGACCTGATTTTCAATTCAGAAACTCTCAGCGAGCAAAAACCACTAACGCTCTTGGTAAAAGGCACTAACTTTCAGATTCAAGTTTGGCGAGCACTTTTGAAATTGCCATTTGGTGCGATCGCCACCTATCAGACGATAGCTCAAATGGTAGCACGCCCAACTGCTGCTAGAGCTGTAGGAAATGCGATCGGTAACAATCCGATCGGCTATCTAATTCCATGTCACCGAGTCATTCGAGAATCTGGAGAAGTTGGTGGCTATTGCTGGGGAGTAGAGCGTAAAACAGCCATGTTAGGTTGGGAAGCTAGCCGTAGAATCTGCGGAACCACCCTCGCAGAAATAGAGGACTCTAACGGTGTAAATCACCTGCTGCAGACTACCTCCGCTACCAACACATAACCTCTGTGCGATCGGGTGCATGGGCGTTGTTTTGCTGCGTCACCTAGAGAACTTTTAAGAACCTCCGACTTCAATCACTTCCCCCGGAGTAATAGTATTCAAAACGTTACGAGCATCTGGTAGCAAAGGAAGTAAATCAGGAAGTCTGTTGCTGGATGCTACAAGAACAACGACTGCTACTCCAGCTTGCTGCAAGTTTTGCTGATAACGCAAATTTTGATCTGTGGTAAGCAGAATCGTGAAGCCCTATTGACTCATAAGCAGCAGTAATTCACCGTTCTTTTTTCCTGACCATCCCATCTCAACAACTGTGCGTATCTCGTAATCAGCAAGTTCACGCTTTAAAGGTCGTGGGGCACATTCATCAAGCAGGATTCGCATAGGCTGTCAGCATTTCCTTTGCTAATTCAAGAGCTGCAATTGCCTGTTCCCGACTGACACTAGGAAAATGGTCTAGAAATACCTCTAATGAATCACCAGCCTCAAGATAATCAAGTAAGGTTCTCATTGGTACACGAGTCCCAAAAAAAACAGGGGTTCCCCCCAGAATATCGGGGTCGCTATGAACAACACGGGATGTTAATGTCATAACAAATTCAGCCAACGGGCTACCAGCTTTTACAACAATTGTATCCCAAAGTCATTTGATTTTCGTGAGCATAATGCCCAAACGATCGCTAGCATCCATTTCATCTAAAACTACAACTTTTAGCAGTTTAGGCTGGGAAGCTAGCCATACAATCTGCGATCGCTCCCGATAGCATTACTATTTTTGCTACTTGCCTTCGCAATTGATCGCAGATAAATTTCAGGGTGCAAGGTCGATCGATATACACTAGAAAGATTGTGTATCTATCGCCAGTTTTGCAATGACGCTGCCTACCGGATCTCGTTCTCCTGCTTTGTTCCAAACGCTTTCGCTGGTAGCTGACCCGATCGCATTTTTCGATCGCTATTCTGCCAAATACGGCGATACATTTACCGCCCGCGTGTTGGGGCCCGCTTCGCCCCCCGTGGTGTTTCTGGGCCGTCCAGAAGCGATTCAGGCGGTGTTTACGACGTTAGCCGATGCCTTTGAGTTTGGCAAAGTGACCAACGTATTTCGCCCGCTGGTGGGAAATGAATCCCTAATTATGAATGAAGGACCGCGACATCTGCGACAGCGACAGCTATTAATGCCCGCGCTGCATCGGGAACAGTTGCACAGTCAAGGGCATTTGATTGTTGATTTGACGAAAAAGCAGACGATCGACTGGAAAGCCCCAGATGCGATCGCAGTCCGCGAAGAAATGTCAGAAATTTCGCTGCAAGTAATCTTGCAAGTCGTGTTTGGATTAGTGCCGGGAGAGCGCTACGAACGCCTGAAACAATTGCTCAGCAAGCTTTTAGAGGCGATTACCTCTGAACTGTACTCGATGCAATTTTTCTTTGAGCCCTTGCAGCAAAATTTGGGGCCTTGGAGCCCGTGGGGGCAGTTTTTGCAGCAGATGGCGCAGATTGACTCGCTGATTTATGCGGAAATTGCCGAGAGGCGATCGCATTCTCTCGATTCGTCTCGCACGGATATTCTGTCGGTGTTGATGATGGCCCGCGACGACACGGGCGAATCCATCGGCGATCGAGAATTGCGCGATCAGTTGATGACGCTGTTGTTATTGGGACATGAAACGACTGGATCGGCCTTGACTTGGGCGTTTTACTGGCTGCATCAGTTTCCCGAATGTCTCGCTAGATTGCGACAGGAATTGGATGAATTAGGCGAGAATCCCGATCCGATCGCGCTTTCGCAGTCGCCCTACTTAACAGCAGTCTGCAAGGAAGCGCTGCGGGTTTATCCAATTGCCTTAATTTCGCAGCCGCGCAAGGTGAAACGGACGATCGAACTCGAAGGCTATACATATCCACCGGGAACGATTTTAATCCCCTGTGTCTATTTGGCGCACCGTCGCCCTGAAACCTACGAAAATCCCGCTCAATTCAATCCCGATCGCTTTTTAGATCGCAAGTTTTCCGCCTCTGAATTTTTACCGTTTGGAGGCGGGAGTCGAAGCTGCATCGGGATGGCGTTATCGATGTTTGAAATGAAGCTGGTTTTAGCAACGGTGCTGTCTTCGCGTGAGTTTGTATCGAATCTCGATCGGCCAATTCGTCCGGCGCGCCGGGGAATCACCTTTGTACCGCCCGATCGGTTTCGATTAACGGTTGTGGGCGATCGGCGTTAGATGAGAGTGAAATGCCGTGTCAAGCAAAATATGTTATTCGATGAAAATCCCAGCAACTTTGTCTCCATTCATAGTCATGTGTGCCACAAATTCATCTCCACCATCTTCAAAACTCAGCTTCCACAAATAAATCTGACTATTAGCTTGTTTTATGTCACCAAAATAAGTAATTGAATATCCCTTTTGCAGGCGTGAAGCGAGCTGCTCGCTAACATCGTCAAACATTTTTTGTGTAATGCTCGCTTTGTAGCCGGCATCGCCCACTGTCGTAAAAAGCTCGTAATTTTTCGATGCAGTCGCATTCAAAATAACCTGCAAACAATCGAGAACGTTTTGAGAGGGGGCTGTCGGGGTCATGATGATGTCCGTGTTTTAGGGTTCTATCAAAATGTGTAACAAATGGCGCTGTGAATACCTCCTACGCC
Source organism: Microcoleus sp. Pol7_B2 (assembly GCF_036701035.1). Lineage (NCBI taxonomy): Bacteria > Bacillati > Cyanobacteriota > Cyanophyceae > Oscillatoriales > Microcoleaceae > Microcoleus > Microcoleus sp. Pol7_B2. Next base: position 43,531 of record NZ_JAUBQB010000038.1, read on the forward strand.
TGTCTCATATCAAATCCGGTAGCATCGGAATTATTTATCGGTAGGGGGCGCGATCGCATAAATTTTAAAATCCACAGATTAGACTATTTACACTCACGCACCGCCCCAAGGATTGAATAATACCGATGCAACTTTACTATTTATAGCAGTTTTCAACCGGATGAAATAAATACAGCGTTAGACACGGCACTCTCGTGTCCTACCCGATATCTGTACTTTACTCTACTGAAAACCCCTATATTGCCTCAGCAACAATAGTTCGGTGCCGGACTGTATTGCAAGTGATTGTCGGCCGTGCAAAACCGGAATCCACCAAAGCTTGCTCGATATCCAACCCAAAATACTGATCTAAATAAGGCTCCGTACTCTTGAGCAAAGTCAAAATATAAGGAGGCATTTTAGCATAAACTTCCGACTGAGGATTCATATCCATAATTGTCAAATGTCCGCCAACACGCAGCAAACGCCTCGCTTCCCGGAACACTTCTCTAGTAGCTTTCTGCGGCAATTCGTGACAAACTAAACACATAGAAACTAAATCAAAAGCAGCCGCAGGCAAACCAGTAGATTCAGCAGCAGCGTGAACCCAAGTCGGAGATTTTTGATTTAAAAATTCCGATTCTCGCTGTTGGGAACGGTATTGAGCAACTGCTAAAAAATAAGGCGACAACTCCACGCCAGTCATCTTCGCTTCCGGGTAAACCTCCCCAAGAGCAAAGGTACTCATTCCCACACTGCATCCCAAATCTACAATATCTTGCGGTGAAGAAGCAATTTGAGATTTGATGACTTCGTGATAGCTGGCGCGGAGTTTAGCATCACCTTCTGCACCTGCTTCCGGCCAAATTGTGGCGTGAACTGTACGGGCGGCAACTTCAACTTCTGTAGCAGCTTCCCAACTCATATTACCTTGTTCGTAAGCGTGAAATGAAGTTAGATAATATTTCGGGTAAACAAGATCGGGATTTTGGACGCTGAACAATTCTGCATCCCAATTCCGGGCTAAAAGTGCTTGGGCTTCTTGTCGCCAATGCACTCCGATTTTTTCGGCTCTTTTTATCATCATTTGCCGCGCTTGGTGCTTGGCTAGATTAGCCAAAGGCTTGATGGAAAGGACGCCATTTACTAAACGCGAGGCTACTCCGGGAGTTTTATTAACTGCAACAGTCATCTTTTAGGTTTTTCTATTTTGCGCCATCTACTTTAACACGTTTGGGCGATTTTGAGTCGGTCAATATAATGAAACTTAACTTTGTGCTGGTGAGTGAAATGCAAATGTTTTGTGGAAAAGACTTTTTTTTAATGAACCGCAGAGGGCGCAGAGAACGCAGAGTTAGAGAAGAGAGAAAAGCTCAGAGTCTTGCAAAACAGGAGCTGGTCGTCTAATATTTATTTGTGCTTACCTACTTAGTTCTGGGGAATTCATCTGGAATTGGATTTGCCGAAGTTGGAGTATTTGGAAGAACCCTTTAAATCTGGCTATTCAGGAGTTTGTGATGAGCAAATCTATTGTGGAATTGGTTGACAATCTGCCGTCGGGTGGCGTCACTGTGAAGATGTTAAAATCTCTCGATTTTGTGGTTCCGGGGGAGTGGAACAATCTCACGGGTTTTGATAATACTATTGAAGCGGTTACAGGGGAAACAAAGCGCAAATTAGTTGGGAAAGTTCGCGATCGCGCGATCGAGCTTTACGCTAACCCCAACGAGCCATATCAAGGCGTAGTCAGGCTTTACCAGTTAGCAGACAGCGCCGACAGTGCGTTAGGTGCAACGGCTATGGCGAATAAAATCGGCGAAAACATCGGCTTTCTTTCCTTTCTCAACCGCCTCACTCCCAAAGCTGACACCACTCAAACGATCGACTTGTGCGTCAAAGTGGCGATCGAGCTAATTGCCTTCTGCAAACTTAACAATATTTCCCTTGACAATGTGGGAAGCTTTGGTAATTATTTATCCCATTACAAAGGCGAATCTGTGATGCGGATGGCTGCTTTAGTGTGTGCTGACGGTTTAATTCCCCTTGGCCCGGACTTCATTAGAGTAGCACAAAATACCATAGGCGGATTGAATCCTTCAACCTTGCAGCAAAACTCAACCTTCCAAAATATCAGCAACCTAATTCCCGGCGCCAATAATTCACAAAAGTTCGGATTTGTGACAACTACTTTCGCTTCAGCGCAAGGTTGGATGAACAATTTAGTACAGTCTCGCGGCTTAACTCCGGCCATAGTTTTGGGCCATCTCAAGCAATACGTTGATGTTACCGATGACAAATTGGATTATGTCGCCGCGTTTTTAGACATGACTACCAATTATTACGAACATACGGGAATTCAGACAGTTGCTCGCCGATTGATCGATCGAGCTTATGCTGAAATAGCCTCTGGCAGATCCTAGAAAAGTCGTTCTCAGGTGAGGGAACAGAGCGACGCAGAGCCTCTGGATCTGCGTTCCCAGGCAGAGCCTGGGAACGAGGGAATAAACCTCGCAATGTGAGTTAAAATAAGCAGATTATGTTAGCAAACCTCTTTTAATCGCATTGTGAAAAACAAATCGCTTCCTTCATCCGTAACAGTCAAGCTCGGCAAATTTGTCTGGACATCAATGTGGCAATTAATGATGTCAAAACTAGCGCCGCCCGATCGCACGGGAGCATACATTCGCCCCAGCAGCAGTTTCCGCAACTTTGTCAGCACTGCACCAGACAACCCTCACGGGCCCGCTGCGGGACGGTATCGCCTCTTCGTGGGTACGGGATGCCCTTGGGCGCACCGCACTCTGGTGACGAGGGCGCTCAAAGGGCTGGAAGATGCGATATCCGTGTCGATTGTCTATCCGTCTGAAGGGGGAATGTGGGTGATGGAGTCGGAGACTTTTGGCTGCAACACGGTGCCGGAACTTTACCAGTTGGCTTTACCGGGCTATCAGGGGCGGTGTACGGTGCCGGTGCTGTGGGATGAGTCGAAAAAGACGATCGTCAATAACGAGAGTTCGGAAATTATTGTGATGCTAAACTCGGAGTTTAACGAGTTTGCTGGCAATCCTCAAATGGATCTTTATCCTCTGGATTTGCGATCGCAAATTGACGAGTGGAATGAGAAGATTTACCAATCGGTGAATAACGGCGTTTATCGCTGCGGTTTCGCGCAATCTCAAGCTGCTTATGACTCGGCTTGCAGTGAATTGTTTGCTGTTTTAGACGAGATCGATCGATCGCTCTTGAGGAGTCGTTATCTTTGTGGCGATCGGGTGACTTTAGCAGATGTGCGCCTTTTTACTACTCTATTCCGTTTTGATGCAGTTTACTACAGCTTGTTCAAATGCAATGTGCGCCGCATTCAAGATTACGAGCATTTGGGAGCTTATCTGCGCGATTTGTACCAGTTACCGGGAGTTGCTGGCACTTGCGATTTGGAGGCTGTGAAGCGCGATTATTACGGCAATTTGTTCCCGCTGAATCCCGGCTGCATTATCCCCGCTGGACCCGATCCGGCGAGTTTGCTCAAAGCTCACGATCGCGCAGGACTAAGAAACCGGGTTTCTCCATAAATCTCTGTGATTATCGAAATTGAAGCGAATAAAATGACCTCGTTCGGGGATATATTTTAGCAAAATTCTTCTCCTTCTGGTTTTCCCCAAGAGATTTCTTCGCCCGGTTCTATTTCGCCTGCTAATAATTCATCTAGGGTATATTTGGAAACTTTCTGATTTACAGGCTCTATGACTATTTTTCCATTTTCTATACTGCAAATTACTGCATCATCTGCTTTCAGGTTGAAATATTTGGTTCTTCAGTACGTAGTATGCTAAACAACCCAAAATCAAGCTGTAAACCTTGTTATATCAAATCCGGTAGCATCGGAATTATTCATCTCTCTTATCTCCCTCTGTGTTCTCTGCGTTCTCTGTGGTTAAATCATTCCGATGCAACCGGAAACAATATTAAATAAGGATTAAACGAAATATCGCTCATTCTAGCCCAATTCATCTAAATAAATAGTCAAAACCTTTGCGGAGCAAAGGTTTTGACTACATTTCTATATAAGTTGGCATACCAAGTAATGAAGAGCCATTATTTTTTGTATACTCATCCAAAGATTTTATAATAATTAGGATCTTTTTTAATAAAAACTCTCAGTCTAAATAATCGATAATAAAACACAACCTGTTTACTTAGTTTGTTGTTGATTTTCTCCCAAAGGGAACGTTTGGGATATTCAATCTGTTTATGGATGTCGAAGTAAATTTGTTTCTCCTGAATAATTGCTTGTCCATTTTGGATTCTTATTCGTTCAATATTATCCTTAAAGAATGGGAATTTGTCTTCGCGGAAAAAATCAAAGGTCATCCCAATTCGAGCCGCAGCTAGCCCCATAGCATAACCCTCACCATGATAGATTTCTTGCATTTCAAAAAAGTAAGAAATTGTCTGCCAAAGTTCAAAAAATTCCCCTTCTAATCCATTCTGTCTCTTCATGACAAACATAAACTCGTGAAGCCACTTCACTTGTTGAAGATCAATATTTAGTTTTTGCCCTGCTGCTTTTATAACTTCAAATTTTTTCGGATTTTTAATGTTTTGTATGTGTTTGACCAAATCAGTACCTGCTCTTGCTGTAATTCCAGGAGACCAATTCATTTCTTCTACTAGAGGGCCTAGCAATCTAACATCAGAGTCTAAAAACATACAACTCTCAAATAGTGAGAGAGCTTTTTCAAGAACGAAACGTTTGTCATGATACCCTTTCACACTCTGGAGGTGGTGCTTGAACACCAGAACATGAGGGAAATTTTTAAACTGCTCTGGTTGATCGCTTAGGATACATAAAGTTGTGGAAGGCATATGGGTCTGGATATCTTGAGCTAGCATCTTTACATGAGCACGATACCTATCACCTACAGCTAGAGTACAAAAACAAAACTTTTCAGATGTGTCCATATGATTTGAGCGCCAGAGATGTGAGTTAAACTTGCAGAAATTTTTCGTGAATCCAACTTATGAAAATATTATAACTGACTTATGGTTACTAGATTACTCTGAAACAGTTTCAATAGCAAGGAATAAACAGAATATTAAGAATGCGTTTATATTGCGATCGCAATATTGAAGATTAAACCCTATATCCCTCTTCTGTCACTCTCCGGGGGGGCGATCGCGCTTAATCTTCATCTGGCAATTAATACAAGCTATTCTATTAGAAGAAAAAATGCTCAGGTTTATTTATTATAACAACTAGATATAGTCGCGCGTGGGGCTCAGAAACCGGGTTTCTTACCCAAATCTTGGGTAGGATGCCTAAATTATCACAGAAACCCGGTTTCTTGGCTCAGGGTTAGGCGCGATCGCGTGGGGGGTTGAGAAACCGGGTTTGAAACCCAAATCTCTGTTGGGATGCCAAAATTCTCCCAGAAACCCGGTTTCTTGGAGTTTCTGGGAACACGCGTGGGGATTCAGAAACCGGGTTTCTTACCCAAATCGGGCGTGAGGATGTCAAAATTCTCCCAGAAACCCGGTTTCTTAAAGCCTTCTATGCTTCAAATGTTAAATACTGGATTAATTTATCGCTAGTTGAACCTTCTAAAAAGTCACGATAAGCATCGGCTGAAAAAAATTGCGATCGCACTCCATCTATTTTAGGTAAACTTCCCTGACGCAAATCAATATATTCCTGATAGCTGGAAAACTCCCAATCCTCTGTTTTTTCAACTATATTAGCACAGACTGGGTTTAAGTGAATATATCGAGTTAAGTGTAATAAATAGTCTTCTCCATCCACATGAATCGCCTGAAACCGTCCCTGAAATAGTGAACCCACCCTTTGATAGCGTTTATTGATAGCCTTAGCATAAGACAGAGTAAATGACTGCATCAGCTTGGAAAAATCATCCGTTTGCAGGTAAACTAATAAATGATAGTGGTTCGGCATCAAACAATAAGCAATAATATCGACACCATGAATAATCAGATGGTTTCTTAATTGACGTAAAAAATAAATATAGTTTTCTCGCTCAAAAAAGATAAGCTGACGGTTATTACCTCGGTTATAAACATGGTAGTAATTACCCGCTTGGAAGATAATTTGGCCACGTGGCATATCAGAGGATAGGTGAGTGGCTAGCGGAAGGGGAGGGTTCAGAAACCGGGTTTCTTACCCAAATCTTCGGTAGGATGCCAAAATTATCGCAGAAACCCGGTTTCTTGGCTGAGGCTGAGGTGCGATCGCGTGGGGTTCAGAAACCGGGTTTCTTACCCAAATCTTCGGTAGGATGCCAAAATTATCGCAGAAACCCGGTTTCTTGGCTG
>NZ_JAUBQB010000038.1:49936-61799 GCF_036701035.1 Microcoleus sp. Pol7_B2
GTGGGGTTCAGAAACCGGGTTTCTTACCCAAATCTTCGGTAGGATGCCAAAATTATCGCAGAAACCCGGTTTCTTGGATGGCAGGGCCTCAGAAACCGGGTTTCTTCACCCAATCGGGCGTGAAGATGCCAAAATTATCGCAGAAACCCGGTTTCTTGGACAACGAGGATGCGACTTCTAACTTCCCGATAAAATCTCTTCGAGTGCTAATTTCAGCGTCGGATATTGATATTGAAAACCGCTAGCTAAAGTTTGTTTCGGCAACACTTTCTGCCCTTCCAGAACAACTTTTGCCCCGTCTCCCAACAGCATTTCTAAAGCAAAACCTGGCACCGGCAACCAAGAAGGCCGCTTTAAAACTTCCCCTAAAGTTTGACACAATTCATTCATCCGCACCGGATTCGGTGCTGTCGCATTCAAAACGCCTTCAACTTGCGGATTTTGCAAAGCGTACAAAATTAAATCAACCACATCCTCGCGGTGAACCCAAGAAAACCACTGTTTCCCAGTGCCGAGGGGGCCGCCAGCAAATAGTTTAAAAGGTGGCAGCATTTTTGCCAACGCGCCTCCCATTCCCAAAACTATCCCCAGCCGCAAAATTGCTAGCCCCGTTCCCGCATTTTTTGCAGGTTGGGCTGCTGCTTCCCAGTCTTTGCAAACTGCTGCTAAAAAATCGTTTCCAGCAGGGCTAGTTTCGTCAAACTCAGCGGTTTCGCTGGTTCCGTAATAGCCGATCGCCGATGCGCTAACAAACACAGATGGTCTAGGATTAGCATTGACGATCGCCTCGACCAATTTTGCCGTCGTCAGTCTGCGACTGTCCAGAATTGCTTGCTGGCGCGCCTCCGTCCACCTTTCCTCTGCAATCGGAACCCCTGCTAAATTGACAACAGCGTCGCAGCCAGCGATCGACTTTTGCCAATCACCAGACTCCGCTGGAGTGTAGGCGACAACTTCCAAATTCGGATAAGCTGAAGCGGGAAAAACTCGGCCAGCCTTTGCCGCATCCCTGCTCAAAACCACCACTTGATGTCCCGCAGCTTGCAGCTTCTCCACCAGCCGGCTACCTACAAATCCCGTTGCTCCCGCGATCGCTACTTTCATCTTTTACCAATAATGCACAGTTCTAGCAGTTTAGACGATCGTCCAAACTTGTTTTGAATTATACAAAACTAGAGCGCCGGCCCGATCGCCTCCCCACAAGCTTTCTGTATTTTGATTAAACTGATATGGGACGCGAGGAACACAAACCATGCCTGCAAAAAAATCAAAGCTTCTAATTGCTGCCTCCACCGTCGCAGCAGGTAGCGCTGCGGTCTACTTTTACTTCCAGGGTTTGAGCCAACAAGTATCCAACCCTCAAGACAGCGCCAAAGTTGTGCCCGACGAAGCAATGATGGCCGCGTTTATCTCCCCCAATCCGCAAGCGTTGTCCAAGTTGCAGCGATTTGGCACGCCAGGAGCTCAAAAGTTGATCGGTCAGGGTTTGAAGGGCTTTCAAGAACAAAGCTTGGCAGGCACTCAAATCGACTTTGACAGGGACTTAAAGCCTTGGTTAGGGGGGGTGATGGTCGCTTTGCTGCCCCCTGATACTGTGACGAATACAGAGCCTCCAAAACTGCTCGTAGTAGTCAGCGTGAAAAATAAAATTAGCGCTTGGAATTTTGCGAATAAATTAAAATCTCAGCCCGGTGCAACTACTCAAGAAACCGAGTATAAAGGAGTGAAAATTTCTGAGATTGCAGAGCCTACTGGCAAGCGCTACAGTGTGGCTTTGCTGAACGACCAATTAGTGATGGCTCCTTTGAAAAAGCCTGTGGAATTGGCGATCGATACTTTTAAAGGAGAACCCTCCCTCGCTACGCAGCAGAGTACAACTAAGTTTTTTGCAGAGAGTGCTGGTGTCAAGAATCCGATCGCAACTGTTTATATTGCTGACTATCCTGCTGCAATTGAGCAATTGAAAACTAATTTGCCCGCCGATATCCAGTTGCCTTGGACAGTGTTTTCACAGTTCAAACAAGTCAAGTCTTTGGTTGCGGGAATTGGAGCAGATAGTGAGGGATTGAGGGTAAAAACTATTGTTCAGTTAGACCCTAAATTCGTGCAGCCAAATCCCCAATTTGCATCGAAATTGTTGCCCAGATTTCCGGATGAAACTATTGCTTTAGTCGGCGGCAAGGGAATCGATAAAATTTGGTCGCAAGCAACCGCTGAGGCAAAAGATAGCCCGGAAGTTGACAGGGGAGTTCAGCAGGTGAGGGATAGTTTTAAGCGCTTGGATTTGGATGCGGATCGAGAGGTTTTTGGTTGGATGAACGGGGAATTTGCGATCGGGGCGATCGGTTCCAATCAAGGCATTTTGTCTCAGTTGGGGATGGGGGCGGCGATGATTTTTGAAACCAGCGATCGCCCTGCAGCCGAAGCAACTCTGAAAAAACTCGATGCGATCGCCAAAAGCAATCCTACAGTCAGTGTCGCCCCCAGACAAGTTCAAGGCAAAGAAGTTACGGAGTGGCAAATACCCCAGCAAGGCACTTTATTCGGACACGGTTGGCTGAATGAAAATTCTGTGTTTGTAGCTTTCGGCGGCCCTTTAGTTGATGTGATTACTTCGACGCCACCCCAGCCGTTAAGCAGCAGTCCGAGTTTTCAGGCGATCGCTACTTCTTTACCGCGGGCCAACCAAGGTTACTTTTACATAGATATGGAAAAAACCATGTCTTGGGCTAACCAATATTTGCTCGCAGTACAGCCAAATTTAGTTTCGCCGCCCGCTGCTGAATTGCTGAATTCTCTCCGAGGAGTTAGCGTAGCCACAGCTTCTACGCAACCGACAACTGCTGAGTTGGAGATGCTTTTTGCCTTGAAATCTAACAATTAGGGAATTTGTAATCGGTAATTTGTACTCGGTAATTCTTCCTTCTATCCTTCTATCCCTTAAATCCCGATTCACTGCACGTTGCCGGAGTTTTTCCTGACAAAAAAAAGATGCTGCCCTCAATGGAGGGCAGCTACTCAAATAAAGCATCTTAAAGTCTCTCAAAACTTCAGAATTAACCTTCAGACATTCCTGATTTATTCGGCAATTGCAAATCATCCGGGTCTACGTAGTGACAAACTGCTTTGTCCATGCAAATCAAGGCCCAGCCGGATTTATCGATGCTCATCAACTTGTAAGAAGCTGGCTGAATAAAGAAACCTTTGTGGTTGCGGGTTGCTGGTTTGATGTTAACGTGGCTGTCATTGCTCATGTTTTTACAACTCCTAGTATTATCGTAGTAAAATCTGAAAACCGCTGAGCGGGTTTGTCAATCGTCTAAGTCTTCAAATACTAGCACTGACTTTCTGAGTTTTCCATAAAGTTATTTATTGATTTATTACGATGTCGTAATAAACCGCAAAGCCACTTTCGTCGATCCCCGCCCACACATCGACTTGTTTGCGCGGCTACGGCTCCAGAAGCCACTGTTTAACGCGGGCGAGACTCTTCCAGTCGGGTTTTCTTCTTAATCCTTCTTCAAAATTTTTTTTAACTTCGTCGAGCAACTCTTCGGAAGCCATCAGTAATTGCTGAGCCACTTCAACATGGGGGCGTACTCCTTTCTCTTTGAGATCGAGGATGGCTACTGCTAAGTTGATGCGAGCTTGGGGGTCATGAGGGTTCAATTTAACGGCTGTTTTCGCTGCTTTTTGAGCCGATGCGGGTTTATTTTCTAACAGGTAGAGCCACGCGAGGCTAGCCCAGGCATTGCCATTTTTGGGAGCTTTCTCGCACACTTCTTTAAACACGGGGATCAGATTAGCCGGGGCTTCGCCAGCTTGGTAGCGATCGAAACCGTCTTTAAACAATTCTTCAGGGGTCATTCGATTTTAGATTTTAGATTTGGGATGTTGCATGGAAAAGGGCATGGGGCAGTTAACAACTTTCTGCCCCATGCCCTCTTTTCCGATTTATGTAGAAAAAGAACTGCCACAACCGCAAGTTTGAGTTGCGTTGGGGTTAGTAAACTGAAAGCCGCCCCCAATCATAGCATCGCTGAAGTCGAGAACCAAACCGTAGAGATAAAGAATGCTTTTGCGATCGCAAACTACCTGAAAACCGTCGTAGTCGAATACTTCATCGTCGGATTTCACAGTGCTTGGGTCTGCGAAATCCATCACGTAGGACATTCCAGAGCATCCGCCCTGGCGCACCCCTACCCGCAAGCAAAGGTCTTTACCTTGTTTTTCTCTCAGGGCTAAAACTTGACGGACAGCAGAGTCCGTCATTTGAATGCCGCGCTTTTCAGAAATGGCTTGAGTCATAATTTGCCGAACTCCTGAGACTGTCTAATGCTAAGAGTTTAATCTTATTGCTCCATTGTACAGGCATTCGCCAGAAGGCATTCGGTTAAATGCTGAAGGCAGAATTTTTAGCTTCTAATTTTTAATTCCCGTGGGGCCTCGTTCCCAAGCTTGATGCCCTCTCCCCCTATAGGGTTTATGATTGATAAGCAGCGGTTGACCGGCTACCGGCACCGCAACAATGCTTCACTCAACGGGCTTACTCTATGGCAGCGCTGAATCGCTCTACTCTTCGTCGGCTACAAAACTTACCTCAAATTCCCAGCGTGTGGGAGGGCGATCGCCGACCCTTATCTAATGCTGACTCGCACATGATGCTAGATGACGATGACGTTCTAGAAGCTGGTGGCGAGTGCATTCTCTGGGTCGATGGCTCCGAAGGAGTCGTGAGGGCTATGGACATGGTAGGCCCAGATGCTGGCCCAGAGGCGATCGTCCGGGCCCTGCTACGGGCAATGGAACATCCCCAAAGTCCGGCTCCTGCAGTCCGCCCCCAAAAAATAGTAGTCAAAAACCGAGAAATTCAATTTTATCTGCGGGGCGTACTTCAAGATTTAGGCATTTCCATTGATTACGTGCCGGAATTGCCCTTAATTGACGAAATATTTCGCGGCATGGAAGAGGTCGCGATCAACAGACCTCCTGAGTTGCCCCCTCAGTATGCTGAAGTTTTAATGGAAAAAGCTGCTCAAATTTGGCAAGATGCTCCGTGGCGGACTTTGAGCGAACATCAAATTATATCTATTGAAATCAATCAGTGGGATGTCGCCAGCCTCTACGTGTCCGTATTGGGGCAAGGCAGAATGGATTACGGAGTTTTACTGTACCGTTCTCTAGAATCCTTGAAGCGGTTTCGAGAACGAGTCGTCAACGATGAATCTTTTGAAGATTTAGAACAGGCTTTTTTAGGACAAGACTGTTTGTTTGTTACCTTTGAAAGTGCAGCAGATATTGATGAGGACGACGACGAGGACGAAATTGATTTAGCTGATTTGCCTCCATCGGAAATTGAACCAAATTTCGGCAACCTACATCCTTTAGAAGGATTGCGATCGATTCTTTACGAAGAAGAAGCCCTCACGATGTTAGTTGCTCTCGAAGCATTTCATCGCTTTTTCCGCAACGGTCGCCGGAAATTGGGATCAGACACTTTTCCCAGTCTTAGCAGCCGCTACCGCATCCCAGTTCCGCAGCCTGACGGAGAAATTCAACAGGTATCCGTTAAAGTTTCAACGATGCCGGATGTGTCAGACGAATTATTACAGATGCTCGGTGATGACGATGATGACGAGGATGAGGATGATGATGACTTTGACAAGCCACTGCTGCGGGACGATTTGGTGCCGCAAAATTCATTTTTGAGTCTCGGCGCCGTACCTTGGGAAACGGTAGAGTTCCTGCGGCAAAGTGTCCAGTTTCACCAAGGTGCAGAAATTGATATTAATACAGCCGGAGATGGTTTGCCGGTGGTGATGATCCAAACTTCTCATCCGAAGGCAAAAACTATGATTCAGGATTTGAAAGAAGCTGGAGGCGTGAAGGGGATTGGTTTTAATCCGGGCGAAAATCCTTTTCAGGATGAGCAATATGACTTGGGTATTTTGCAAACTAAAAATGGGGAGCTGTATTTGTTTGGGGAGTTTAATGAAGACGATCCGGTGCATCAGGAAGCTCGCAAGAAGTGGGATCGCCGCTGTAAATTAACCAACGGTTGGTGCGGTTTGATTATTGCTAAAGGGTTGATGGGTGCTTCTCGCGGTCAGCCTCAGTTTAAGGATATGATCGCTTTGCTTGAGGTGCGCTGGGTGTCTGCTAAAGACTTGGGAATTGGGCCACTTCAGTTGATGCCGATGTTTTGAAGTTAGTTGACTGTTGACTGTTGACTGTTGACTGTTGACTGTGGGCTGTTGGCTGTTGACTGTTGGCTGTTGACTGTGGTGAGAAGGAAGAGGTAAAAGTAATTTGTAAGGTGCGCCCCAGCGCACCATAGTTTTTAAATTATTAAGGAAAATGATTATGTCAAATTATACTCAAAAGCGAGAAGTGTTAGTCGCCCTTGATGCTGAATTCTCGGAGAAAATAGACCAAGTTACTGATAATTGGACGGAGGCGATCGAACAAGCTCTCCGTCTCTGGTACGCTAAGCAAATAGAAGATAAGTTGCGGAAGTTTTATCAAAACCGCAGCCAAGAAGATATTGAGGAGGAAAAAGAGTGGTTTAATTTTGTAGAAGAACAGATAGAAGAAACATGGAGCAGCGATGGAGTATAACTCAACAGGAAAAACTTATCCCCGCCAAGGTGAGATTTATCTTTCAAGGGCTTTACGTCCGTTAGGAGATACCAAAAAAAGACCTGTTGTTGTGGTTTCTCCCGATATCCGCAACGAGTTTACTGATTCTGTAATTGTTGTTCCTTTCACAAGTAACCTTGCAGGAGTATAAAATCCTACTCGTTTCTTGATTCCTGCGGGTGAGGGAGGATTGCAAGCTGATTCTCTAGCTGTATGTGAAAACGTTTCTGCTTTGCGACAGACATTTCTAGAACAAGGCCCTTACGGTCAAATTAGTGCTGTGTCTTTGGCAAGAATACAGAGCGCTATACAAGTGTCGATCGGCATTTATGAACTTTGAATGTTTCGGAAATTCTAAAATTTGTTACAATTTGTAAAAATACTGTAAAGGATAGGTAAAATGCGGGTTGCGATCGCAGGTGCGGGACTGGCTGGAATGACCACAGCAGTCGATTTAGTGGAGGCCGGCCACGAAGTAGAAATTTTTGAATCCCGCCCCTTTGTCGGCGGCAAAGTTGGCAGTTGGGTAGATCCCGACGGCAATCACGTTGAAATGGGTTTGCACGTCTTCTTCGGCTGTTATTATAACTTATTTGCCCTGATGAAAAAAGTGGGGGCTTTTGACGATTTGCTCCTCAAAGAACACGTCCACACTTTTATCAATCGAGGCGGCGAAACTGGTTCTTTGGATTTTCGCTTTCCGGTGGGTGCTCCTTTGCACGGGTTGAAGGCATTTTTTACTACATCCCAGCTATCCGTACAAGACAAAATCCAAAATGCGATCGCCCTGGGAACTAGCCCGATCGTCCGAGGTTTGATAGACTTTGACGGGGCAATGAAAACTATCCGCGATTTGGATAAAGTTAGCTTCGCTGACTGGTTCCGCAGTCAAGGGGGCAACCAAAACTCGCTCAAAAGAATGTGGAATCCGATCGCCTACGCACTGGGTTTTATCGACACTGAAAATATTTCTGCCCGGTGTATGTTGACAATCTTTCAATTCTTTGCATCAAAAACCGAAGCCTCTGTCATGCGGATGCTAGCCGGTTCTCCCAACGAATATTTGCACAAACCAATTGTGGAATATTTGGAAAGTAAAGGAACGAAAATCCACACGCGGCGCCGAGTTCGAGAAATTCTGTTTCAAGAAGGTGCAGAAACTCATGTAACTGGTTTGGCAATAGCTAGCGGCGAAACGGAAGAAACTATTACCGCCGATGCTTATGTTTTTGCATTAGATGTGCCTGGAATTCAGAAAATATTGCCTCCAGCTTGGCGCAAATGGTCAGAATTTGACAACATTTATAAATTAGATGCTGTGCCGGTTGCTACAGTACAATTGCGGTTCGACGGTTGGGTAACGGAACTGGAAGACGAAGCCAAGCGCAAACAGTTGAGCCATGCTGTAGGAATCGATAATTTGCTGTATTCAGCAGATGCAGACTTTTCCTGTTTTGCAGACCTAGCGCTGGCAAGTCCCAAGGATTATTATAAAGAAGGACAAGGTTCGCTGCTGCAGTTGGTGCTGACACCGGGAGATCCGTTTATTAAACAAAGCAATGAGGCGATCGCCCAACACGTACTTAAGCAAGTTCAGGATTTATTCCCGTCAGCCCGGGAATTAAACATGACTTGGTACAGTGTAGTTAAGCTCGCTCAATCTTTGTATCGCGAAGCACCGGGAATGGATGTTTTCCGCCCTGCTCAAAAAACTCCGATCGCCAATTTCTTTCTAGCAGGAAGTTACACTCAGCAAGACTACATTGATAGCATGGAAGGAGCGACACTTTCAGGCCATCAAGCGGCTAAGGCAATTCTTGAAGCTCTTACAGTCATTAGTCATTAGTCGTATCTCATTTTTTATTGTTCCCAGGCTATGCCTGGGAACAATAAAAAAACAATTTTTCAATCTAAAATCTAAAATCTAAAATCCCATGACTGATTGGTTAGAACACAGCGTCCAAGTAGAAGTGGCAATTCCCATCGAATTAGCGTGGCAACTCTGGTCAGATTTAGAGCAAATGCCGCGTTGGATGAAGTGGATAGAATCTGTTCATGTTCTCGAAGAAGATCCAGAATTGTCTCGCTGGAAACTCGCAACTGGTGGGTTAGAATTTAGCTGGCTTTCTCGGATTCTCAAATTAGTGCCGCATCAGATAATTCAGTGGGAATCGGTAGACGGCTTACCAAATCGAGGTGCAGTAAGATTTTACGATCGCAAAGACAGCAGTATCGTCAAGCTGACAGTGGCTTACGGAATTCCAGGCTGGCTGGGAAAATTGATGGATAACCTATTTCTCGGCCGCGTCGTTGAATCCACAATTCAGGCTGACTTGGAAAGGTTTAAAGAGTATGCTCTGAAAGTGAAAGCGACATCTTAAATTCTGAGGACTAAAGTCCTGTGGTTTTTAATTGTAACGCTAGAGTCGATCGGCCTTTGGCGTCAGTATCATAGAGATGTGCTGCTGATTCCTTCTCGGTTCAGTTATGAGTTACTGCCTAAACCCCGCTTGTCAAAACCCGCAAAATGCCGATCGTACCCAATTCTGCCTGAATTGCGGCTCCAAACTGTTGCTGAGAGAACGTTACCGCGCCATCAAACCCCTCGGGCGCGGCGGTTTCGGTCGGACTTTTTTAGCAATAGACCAAGACAAACCCTCAAAACCCCGCTGTGCAATTAAACAGTTTTTCCCGCTATCTCAAGGTACCAGCAGCAGCGAAAAAGCAGCAGAATTATTCAACCGAGAAGCAGTGCGGCTGGACGAATTGGGGAAACACCCGCAAATTCCCGAACTGCTGGCGCACTTTCAGCAGGAACGCTATCAGTATTTGGTACAGGAATTTATAGAAGGTCAAAATTTACAGGAAGAGTTGGCGCGGACTGGGCCTTTCAGCGAAAGTAAAATTCTCAGTCTGCTGAAGGATTTATTGCCAGTATTGCAGTTCGTGCACGATCGCAGTGTAATTCACCGAGATATTAAACCCCCCAATATTATCCGCCGCCGCATTTCTCAAACTCCCATTATTTATACTTACCCCACCTTAACCGGGGAATTAGTTTTAGTTGATTTTGGCGCTGCAAAAGTTGTGGAGGGTTTGAGAGAAACCGGTACAGTCATCGGTTCTCCCGAATTCGTAGCGCCGGAACAAATTAGAGGTCAAGCGGTTTATGCCAGTGATTTGTACAGTTTGGGAGTAACTTGCATTTATTTGCTAACTCAAATATCTCCTTTTGATTTGTTTGATATCAATCAAGATGTTTGGGTTTGGCGAGACTTTTTGAAGGTTCCAATCGATCCGAAATTAAGTCGCATCCTCGACAAAATGATCGAATCGAGTCTCAGTCGGCGCTACAAATCTGTAGCTGAGGTATTGAAAGATTTGCAGGCGCAGCAGTCGGCGGCACAGGTTCCCACTCCGGCGGCCCCTGCTATTTCCGTGCAGCAAAGAACGCCGGCCGTGCAGAATGCAGTGCCGCCAACGCTTGCAGGCACAATCATACCTGTGCCGCCGATGCAGCGGGTTGTTCCCGCACGCGCGCCTACTTGGAGGTGTGTTCATACTCTGGTAGGGCATTCTAATGCTGTCACGTCGGTAGCTTTCAGTCCTGATGGCGCGACTTTAGCTAGCGGCAGTGAGGACAAGACGATTGAGATGTGGAAGTTGGATGCGGGTAAGCGGTGGTACACTCTCACGGGTCATTCGGACTGGGTGACTTGTGTGGCGTTTAGTCCTGATAGCGCGACTTTGGCTAGTGGCGGCCGGGACAAAATGATTCATATTTGGGATTTGAATAAGGGTAAGTGGTGGTACGCTTTGGCTGGTCATTCTGACAGGGTTTCTGCTGTGGCTTTTAGTCGGAATGGTCAGGTTTTGGCTAGCGGCAGTCGGGACAAAACTGTGCAGTTGTGGAATTTGAATAAGGGAAAGGGGATGTCGGCTTTGACTGGTCACGCTGGCGGGGTGGAGGCGGTGGCTTTTAGTCCTGGCGGGGAGTTTTTGGCTAGCGGCAGTCGGGACAAGACTGTGCAGTTGTGGGATTGGCAAAATGGTCGATCGATTTGTACTTTAGCAGAGCACGGGGATTGGGTGCGGGCGATCGTTTTTGCGACCCCCCCCTTGGTAAGGGGGGGAGTAGGAGAAGGATTAATTTTGGCGACGGGGAGTCGGGACGGTACGGCGAAGTTGTGGCGGGTGGATGCACAGGGGCGAGGGACGCTGTTGCGGAGTATGAGGGACAATTCTGGGGATGTTTTGTGTCTGGCGTTGAGTCCCGATGGTCGGGTTTTGGCGACGGGGAGTCGGGATGGCACGATTTATTTGTGGGATGCGGGTACGGGGGGTTTGCTGGAAATTCTGACGGGCCACGGGGGGGAGGTTTTGTCGGTGGCGTTTAGTGATGATGGGGGGAGTTTGGCTAGCGGTGCGGGCGATCGAACTGTGAAGATTTGGCGGGCGATTGGGCATTAGGGGCGATGTCAAGAGGGCCCGCTTAAAAAATCTCATGTTTATGCTTGACAGGCGATCGAATGTTCTGCTACATTAGGAATTCGTGAGGACGCATAGCTCAGTTGGTTAGAGCACTACGTTGACATCGTAGGGGTCACTGGTTCGAGTCCAGTTGTGTCCATACCTAAAACCCGCCCACAAAGCTGGTTTTGTTGTTTCTACATGTTGTCGAGTGTCAAATTATTTGTCACTGATAACAGATTGATGTCAAGTTAACAAATTACCTGTCCGCGTTGACATATTATCCTCTTTGAGAAATTAATATTATTAATGTTTTGAGGACAGGTAGTCCTATTTAGTAAAGGATAGAGAAAAAGCAGACATATTCAACAACTAGAAGGCTCAGAACGAATCAGTGCATTGTAGTGATGGATGAAATTCCAGATTGCGCCCATGTGATTGTCTAACTTCTTAGAGAACGATAATGTCCTTCTTACTAGCCGTGACACTCGTTGCCGCTTTCGTGTTATTGAATCGTTCTATGTAACTGGTCAATCCACTGTCCTTGCCTACGGCTTTTCGGACGTTTGCGATCGCAGTGCTGTTTCATAGGCCTGCCAGTAATCGGTATAGATGGCTCTCCTGAACTTATGGTTATAAGTTTATCTAATCAGAAAAGCAAGCTAATACGCGATTCCCTGTCGGGGCGACTTGTCGCCTATAACGCTGATAGAATAAGCCTCATAGCTCTTATGCCTTGTTGATAATTAGGTAG
>NZ_JAUBQB010000039.1:0-61550 GCF_036701035.1 Microcoleus sp. Pol7_B2
CTATTCTTTCTCTGCGCTGTGCTTATCTCAATGGTCAACTTTCCACTTGATATATGTGCAAAACTGAGATGCACCCGTAAATTTTCTGTCAAATGTTGGCAAGCCTCGATTATCTCTATTTTCCACATCCGTTTCAAACCTAAGTAAACGAATAAATGAGGCAGGCAGATATCTCTGAGGATTGGATGCAAAAAAAAGTAAACCTGCGTTCGTAAAGGTATATCCTTCGCCATCTCTATTGATTGCACCAACCTGGTACAGTAACTCTTCATCGTTGTAGTCATAAGAAGAGTCCACTAAGAATACTTTACGAAATTCTTGAAAAGCTGCTCGATCCAAATCTCTAGAATCATAGGGGCAACAATCTGCTTGCTCGTACTCTATGACTTTTTTATCTCGCCGCAACTGTTCAAGCTGTGCCTGGTTAAGACAAATGTTTTGTGAACCTTGCCTGACCCATGCACGAGGGTGATTTCCCACTGTTTGGCAAATTCGCCGTGATGTGTAAGGGATATAGACTAGACAGATCGAGTCTTGTCTGCCAGAATCATTGAGGCATTCAAAGAATTGCGCTTGAGCTGCCTGATCGGATAACAACGAGTTAAAACCAGTCAATCTGCTTCTCTGGTCATCTGATAAGTGGCTAATTCCTTTAACTTCACCTTGTGAGGAAATACCAATAACCAATAAACTTCCAGATTTGTTTTTATTGGCGAATGCAGATATGCACTCAGCTACTTGGTCCAGAACGCCATCTAGTTGTTTTTTCTCAACGCAACCATTGGACCCGATTCTTCCAGCTTCTTTGCGATCGAATAACTGACCTTCAAAGTCTTTATCGACTGAGGCTGTTAGAAAATCCCAGTATTTGCTGGGATTTTGAAAAACTTCTCTGGGGTCAGGCATTTTTCTGCTATAGGGTTCCTAGTCATTTCCAAAGCCAAGGTTGGCTCTAGGTCCAGTATAGCGATTTGTTGATTTAATAGAACTGATTTCTCTTCCTGCCACCCGTGACTCAGGCAGCATAGCCTATTTGTAGAGGGAAAAAATCAATTACTTATTTGTGAAATCAGAGAGGGAAATGAAGCACTCTAAATTTCCCCCTCTTGACAAACGCTTTGTTTTCTGAAGCTTTTTCTCTAACAGACCATCTGTCTCGACTCAATTTCTAGCAAGCGCAGCAGTGTTTCGTCGCCCTTGGCCTTGGCTGCTTGCTTTCTACGATCGAGAATATTGCAAATATTCGCCTGGTGCACTTGCGCCAATTCCACAACTGTGGGGTAATATTCCACTGTCGCTGAGGTGCGCGCTGCTGCGGCATCCCGATCGCCAGCTTGAGCATCTCGCTTTTTGGTATTGTTGGTGCCACCGTATTTTTTGGGGTTGGGAATGTGTCTCGGATACCGATAGTTCCAGTTTTGGCCCCGGTATTTGCCCGCCACTTCGCCTTCGACCATATCAACTGTAGGAATGTCGTACTCGTAGTTTGAACCGCGATAAGTGAGTTTCATATTTTTTGATCCTTATATTTATGGAGATAAAAAGGGCAGTCAGGTCAGGGTTGGTTTTCTTGGCTAAAACTTTTTTAGTTTCTGTATTCAATTATACTGTTTTTTGAGATAAATCAATTTTATTTACAATAATTAATATTTTGAGGGGGAGACGGCAAGAAAAAACCCGCCGGAGCGGGTTTAATCGAGTTTTTGACTAATTCGAGCAGCATCCGGAGCGAAACTGCTTCGGTTCCGAAGAACTAGCCAACTGTCACCTGATCGGTTTGCACGCCTGCGGCACCTTCTTCAGCAGAGGCGATCGCCACCAACTTGTCGAGAATTTCCTGACTGGGAACTTGACCTTTGAGAACAACCGTGCCGCTGAGCTGAGCCACATAAACAGTCTCGATATCAGCAACTTCTGGATCGGCGTCAAAAGCTAAAGCAACCCGCTTCGCAAGGCCGCTTTCGTCAAAATTTCCGTCTGGGCCGACTTTAGCAGGAGCGATGGATTGCGCTTGGGCAGCTTGCTGTACTACTTGTGCCATCGGTTCAGCCTGGGGTGCAGGCTTTTCGAGTCCGAACAGTCTTTTAAACCAACCCATAGTATTTGAGTCTCCTGAAAATACACTTTTTCCAAGATAGCTCTAGAATTCCAAAAGACTCGTAATTGTTGCAAAACTCAGCGAAATTTATCAAAATGTTTTTCGGCAGACTTTCACAATCTCAAATCTCCCCTGATATCTAGATGTTGATTTGGCTATTTTATGTATATGACGATCGCTACGCCTTGGATTGCAGACCAGTAGTTGAAATAGTTCCCACTTTTACCTTGAAAAACCTGCACAGCGCGCCGGAATACATTCCCGGTTTGTTTAACTACTGGGGACATCTCGTGCGGGTCATCGAACTGTGTTCACTGATGCAGGGGACGCTAACCCGCGCTTAATTGGTGTAGTCCTCCATAAGTAGTGATGCAATTTGATGTAAGCCGCTGTGTGCAGATGAAAGGCAAAAATCACTACTTATTTACCAATTACCAATTCCCCATTCCCAATTCCCAATTCCCAATTACTACTCACCAATTTCCAATTCCCAATTACTACTCACCAATTCCCAATTATAGATAATTAAATCTAATTCTTAACTTTTTAGATAATATTGTTCTGCTTCCGACCAATTCAGTTTAAGCAACGAATCATCTCCCCATGTCAGCTTGAGACTCGGCTTAATTGCTGTCACGCCCAAAGCCCTAATAATTTGCGCTGCGACAGCTTTCGCCAATAGCGGCGGTACAGAATTTCCGACTTGGCGAAAACCGTGCCATTTTGTGACGTGAAATCTAAACCAGTCAGGATAGGAATGCAGTCGCGCAGCTTCTCTGACTGTAATGCACCGAGGGGCGATCGGGTGAATCGGCCTCGGCGAAGTATAAGCCCCCCTAGCCCTGTCGGTTCCGGCCCTGAGAGTGTTGCAAACTCCCTCGGGATGCAGCTTGTAAAAACGGCTGATCGGCTCTTTTTCGCCGTGTTTGGCCGCATGGAACCTTTCCATACATTCCTGAGAATGTTTAGTTCGCAAACTACAAGAGAGGATTTGTCGATCGTACTCGCGATCGTAGGAATAATCATCATCCAAACCATCAATTCCGCGCATTATACTCGCATAAGTGCTGCACTTTCCGTACTCCGCCATCACCCAATCTCGGTGCAGCAACTCGCTGTACTTTTCCACTTCCGGCAAATCTCCAATCGCATCCCAAACTGTCGGGACAGCAGGTAAATTAATTTTTTTATAGCGTTTAGGAATTTTAACTTTCGGCAATATAGTAGTTTGCTGAGGATATTTGGGTAGCTCATAACCTGCTTTGCACCCAATCAGAAACAAGCGTTTGCGAGCTTGCGGCACTCCATAGTGAACAGCGTTGAGAACTTGATAATTTTCTTCTACTTTATAGCCACGTTTCTGAAAAGAGCTAATTAAAACATTCAGGAGTTCTTTGTGTTCTCCTGATGCAATTCCCGGCACATTTTCCATTACAAAAAACTTGGGTTTTAGCTCCAAGACTAAGCGCTGAAAGTGAAAAATTAGAGAATTTCGCGGGTCGTCAACATCGCGCTTGCCCATCATGGAGAATCCTTGACAGGGCGAACCGCTGATTACTACGTCTATCTCGCGCCGCCCGATCGCCGATTTTTTCCGAATTTCCGATCCCGTAAGCTGTGTGACATCTTTGCATAGAATAGAACACAGCGGGAAATTAAACTCGTGTGTGGCGCAGTGAATAGGGTCAATTTCGACTGATGCAAGTACATCAAAACCTGCTTGTTCAAAGCCCAGGGTCATGCCGCCCGCGCCTGCAAATAAATCAACAGCGATCGGTCGCTTTTTCCGATTGCTTGGCATAACATTTCAATAACAAAGTTGCTTTAATAGAAATTAAGGAAATCAACTGCGTTTCTGGTAATATATCGTAGGTTTGTCCACGATCCAGCCACAAAGAAACCGGGTTTATACATAAGCTTTCAAGACGAAAAATGCTTTAAGAAGCTGTATTTAATTTAACATTTTTCATGATTTCCACAGCGGCCCGATCGCACACACCCACATCTCCGAGACTTTCCCGCATTTCCCGATAACCTGCCAAAGTTTGCTGGCGCCGATCGGCATTTTGCAGCAATTCCAGTGCGTGATTCACTATATTTTTCGCAGTAGCGTCGTCTTGCAGTAACTCCGGGACGATCGGCTTCATTTGCACCAAATTGGGCGGAGACATAAAAGGAATCGAAAATTTCAGGACGTGGCGAAAAATCCAAGCGGTAATTGGACTGACGCGATAGAGGACAACTTGCGGAACATCCAGCAAAGCCAACTCCAGATTAACAGTACCAGATTTAGTAATCGCCAGATCGGCAGCAGCCAAGATTTCCAGAGTTTGATTTTCTAACAATGTAGCCCGCAAACCGTAATTCTCGATCGCCTGTTCGATTTTGCTGCGAAAAGCTTGGTTAGCAAGCGGAATCCAAAAATGAACTTCCGGCAATTTAGCTTGAATAATTTGAGCTGCCTCAAATATAACCGGCATCAGGTACTTGAGTTCTTGGTGTCTGGAAGCGGGAATTAGAGCGATCGACACCTGTTCCGGCCCAATTCCCAAAGTTTTGCGGGCAACTTCCCGGCTGGGCGCAGATTGCATTCTATCCACCAAAGGATGACCAACCCAACTCACTTGGGCTCCTTTTTTTTGATAATAACTAGCTTCCTCTGGGAAAATTGCCAAAAGTTGGTCGCAAATATTGACAATCAGATCAGTATTGCGAGGAGAAATTGACCAAACCCATTCTTGAGGTGCGATGTACCAAACCACCGGCAAATCAGGCAAACAGCGGCGGATGTAGCTGCCAATACCGAGATTTGGAGTCAAATAATCAATCAATACAACAGCATCGGGGCGAAAGTTTTTGAGATATTGTTTAGCTTTTTGCTGAACTTTGATCGTGGGCCAAATATACGGCACTGATTCTATAAGGCCCATAGAACCAATGCCCACAGTATCGCCTAAAATAGTAGCACCCGCTTCCGCCATACGAGGGCCGCCCAATCCTGTTATTTCTAACTCCAAACCGGCGGCGACAGCGTGACGTTTTAAGGCTGCAATTAACAAAGATCCTTGCAAATCGCCAGAAACCTCACCAGTGCTGATAAAAATTTTCATATTCTGACTTTATACAGGTGAGATGTTTGCTAATAACTCGGTAACAGCATCATATTGAGCGGGCATATTAGCACAGCGTAGCAGTAATTCTAAGTCCAGCTCGGGAAGGAATGTACTCCGGGGCATCTCCTGATAATTTTCACCTGTTAAGTAATAGAGAGATAACTGACTATTTTGCCAAAACCAGACTTCCCGAACACCCAATCTTTTGTAGAATTCTAGAGTATTTATCCCGCCACTGGTAATTACCACTTCAATAGCAATATCTGGGACTATTTTTTGGGTTCCTATATCATAGGAATCATCTGGCTCTTTTCTACCGCCTAATTCTCTGTTACCCAAAGTCGGCCCGCCCTTGCCGTAAAATCGAATCCCATTTGCTCTCATATATGCCTCTAGCAGCATACAAAGAGTTTTATTGATTATTTCGTGTTCGGGCGAGACAGTCATAATTTGCAGTAGTCGATCGAGATAGAAAAATTTCACACCTCGAAAATCTTTAAAAGCTGCTTCTATAGCTTCAAATTGCTCCCAACTAACATCTGAGAACCTGATGCAGCCATCTGGTTCTGTTTCAGGGGATGTAGATTTGACTGAAGTATATACATTCATAGGGCAACAGTCGCTTAGTTCATAGGTTTATTCTACCTGATTCACTTTTTTCCAGGAATCAAACCGCGCCGCCCTTTGGTTATAGACTGCTGCACAAATCTCTGCAGGTGCTGCAAGTGGGAGTTTTCTGGCAACAAATCCAACTGTTCCAAAGCTTGATTGAGAGTGTAGCCAGAATGGTATAGAATACGAAAAGTTTTCTTTAAAACTAGCAAATCTTCTGGTGTAAAACCAGCGCGTTCGAGGCCTATTTTATTGATTGCTCGCACTCTCGAAGGATTCCCCTCGACTAGCATATAAGGAGGTACGTCTCGATCGATCCTGCTCAAGCCGCCAACCATAGACAAGCGGCCGATGTGGACAAACTGGTGAACGCCCAAAACCCCGCTCAAGCGCGCTTGAGACTCGATTTTAACGTGTCCGGCTAAGGCTACAGCATTGGCGATAATTACTCGATCGGCGATCGCGCAATTGTGTCCCACATGAACATAAGCCATCAATAGATTATGATTGCCAATTGTCGTGCTTTCTCCGGCTCCTGTAGCGCGGTTAATTGTCACGTATTCCCGAATGAGATTGTTGTCGCCAATTTTCACCCTAGTCAGAGAACCCTCGTATTTCAAATCTTGAGGTTCCAAACCAATCGCCGCACCGGGGAAAATTTGATTGCGAGCGCCTATTTCTGTTAGCCCGTCTATAATTGCATGGGCGCCAATCTTAGTATCCGGCCCGATTTTCACTCTTTCCCCAATTACAGCATAAGCTCCCACTTCTACAGTTGGGTGAAGTTCAGCGCGGGGATGAATCACAGCAGTTGGGTGAATCAAAGTAAGCATTTGTCAGTTGTTTTGCTGGTAAGTGGGAAGGAAGTTTGGCAACGCGCAGTGTAACGGATTAAACGAATGGATGTTGACGGAAGAAGGAAGGAAGAGGGAAGAAGGATATTTTTAAATTTTAATATTGCTTCATTCCGAGGAAGGCTTCGCGGTTTTAATTTAAATTAAAAATTCAACACTTAAAACTACCCGCAAGCACTCACCAATTCCCAACTTAATCTACCATCGAAAAAGTCAATTCTCCTTCACAAACTTTTTGTCCGTCAACTTCAGCCAGAGCCTGCATTTTTGCAAAGCGGCGGCGTTTTACCCACAGCAATTCTACAGTCATCAGCAACTGATCGCCTGGTACAACCTGACGACGGAACTTGACTTGATCAATTCCGGTAAACATCCACAATCCTTGCTTGATGTCGGGCAACTGAGCCAGAACAATACCGCCAACTTGAGCCATCGCTTCGACAATTAATACTCCCGGCATAATCGGCCGTCCGGGAAAATGCCCTTGAAAATGCGGTTCGTTAAAAGTCACATTTTTAATTCCTACAGCCTTCTCGGACGGCACGTAATCAACAATCTTGTCAACCAGTGCAAAAGGATAGCGATGAGGCAATAATTTCTGAACTTCTTCGAGAGTAAAAGTAGATTTAACCGCTGGAGAATCTTCACCGTTTTTGGTGGGTACGGATTCAGAATTAGCAGTATTGAGGGTGTTAACTTCAGTCAGCGTAGACATTGCTTGAAGACTTTTGAGTGTGGTATTGCAGAAGGCAGAAGGAAGATGCAATCTTAACAGAAGATCACTTGTTTTTTCCTAACTTTTATCTAGGGTAGCTAGAGCTTCCGATTTCAGGGCTTGGGCGAGTTGGACGTGCAGGTTGTGACTGGCTTTGTAAGCCAAGTAGTGAGCTTTTGGCCAAGTTCCGAGCAGACTGAGGTCGCCTGCTAGATCTAGGATTTTATGGCGCACTGGTTCGTTGGCAAATCTCAAAGGCGGGTTGAGCCAGCCGGATCGATCGCAAACTAGGGCGTTCTCTAGGGTACCACCTTTGATCAAACCTGCTTGTCGCAATTGGTCAACTTGGCGAGCAAGTCCAAAAGTGCGGGCTGGGGCGATCGCGCTAGCAAAAGTTTCTGCCTCTGGCGACCAACTGTACCATTGATTGCCGATCGCCTGTTCCTCAAAATCAATTCCGTAACTAAACCGAGTTTCCGCTGACGGTAAAGCTGCTGCAAAGGCATCCCCGTGGCGCACCCAAATTGGCTGTTCTAGGACGAAGGAGGAAGTGGGGTCTTGCTTCGATTCTTGAGGAACTAAGCCGGTATGGGCGATCGCCTCTACCCAAACCAGAGCCGAACCGTCCAACAGCGGCAATTCCGCCCCATCAACCTCAATTCGAGCATTATCCACTCCCATCCCCGCCAAAGCGGCTAATAAATGCTCTACAGTGCGAATTTGAGCATCGATACCAGCCAGTTCAGTGGAAAGTGCAGTCTGACAAACTGCCTCAATTTTTGCAGGAATTATCGGAGCACCAGGCAAGTCAATTCTGACAAAATAGCGGCCTTCCCCAACCGCAGCAGGCAAAACTCGGACGCGAGTTTGTTCGCCGCTGTGCAAACCGATTCCCGACAGTTCAAATTCAGATTTTAAGGTACGTTGAGTCATTAGTTATTGGGAATTGGGCATGGGGCATGGGGCATGGGGAATTGGGTCTCGGTAATTGGTTATTGGTAATTGGTTATTGGGCATCGGTAATTGGTTATTGGTTATTGGTTATTAGTTATTAGTTATTAGTTAATTACTACCAATTACCAATTCTAAATGTCCAATGCCCAAGACTTAGACTACGCTCAGTACGAGTGTCCAATGCCCAATTTCCCATGCCCCATGCCCCATGCCCAATTCCCAATGCCCAATTCCCAATTAGAATCGCTCACCAATCCCAAAGTGAATTCGATTGTCGCCAGTGTCGTTGATACCGTAATCGATCCGGATCGGTCCTAAAGGAGATTGAATCCGCACGCCGAGGCCGTAACCGTAACCGCTACCCGGCTTTCCGCGGATACCGGCAGGGTCGCCCGGGACCTCTTCGCCCGTGCCCAAGTCAGTGCCAGCATCCAAAAATAGCGCTCCGCCGATAAACGAAATAATCGGGAAACGGTACTCAACGCTGGCTTCTAGGAAGCTGCGACCTGCTCCCATGTCGCCTTCGTCGTATCCGCGCACCGAGTTGGCGCCCCCCAAGGCAAAGGCTTCGTAGGGAGGCAAATCTCCGAAGACGGTGCCGCCTCTAAAACTGAATGCCAGGGTTTGAGGGCCGGGGGTAAAGTTAGTGTACTTGACTGGTAGGTACAAGCTGTAGCTGGCCCGCAGGCGGTTTAACAGGATGCTGCCGGAACCTACAGGAATCGATTGTTCCATCCCAAACCTGAGCAGCGAACCGCTAGTGGGGCGGAGGGGGTCGTTGCGCCGATCGCGCACAACACCTGCTTGCAAAGTTGTCAAGTCATCCGAGCCCGAATCGCTAAAACTCAACAGGTTGCCGAGTTCGTCCTCGGACTCGCGCCTGCCTTTGCGATCGGTAATTGAGACTCGCTGGTACTGCAAGCCGACTGAAGCTGTCCACTCAGGATCTGCAAAAGGATTGCGCGACAGGGGACGGGTGAAATTGATGCCGGCACCGGTGCGGACGACGCGGGGTCGATCGTCGTTCGGCAATCTGACTTCCCGTTCCCCGCCGTCAAAAATCACGCTGATCGATCGTCTTCTAAACGCATTAATCGTATAAGAAGTCCGGTAAGGATCGCCCGCAATCCAGGGGTCGGTAAAACTCAGGTCAAACAACGTTTGGCGTTCCCCGATTTGTACTTCAGCCCCCAATTTCTGGTTCCTACCTCTCAAGTTTTGCTGCTGGTAACTCAGCGTACCGAACAAACCCGTAGCGGAACTCAAACCCGCACCCGCCGCCAGAGAACCGGTATTTTTCTCAATGACGTTGACAATTACCCTTGCCTTGCGGGGGTCAGTCGTTCCCGGTTCCAAGGCAAGTCGCACGTCTTCAAAAATTCCCAAACCAAACACCCGTCTCAAATCCCTTTCCGCCTTGGTGCGGTTAAAGATCTCTCCGGGCTTGAGTTCTACTTCGCGGGTGATGACAAACTGACGTGTGTTGCCTCCGATCGGCTGACCCGTGGCATCCGTTGACTCTCCCTCCTTGTTCAGGAAGCGGACATCAACGGATTCGATCTGGCCTTCTGCCACTACCAGGGTGACAGTGCCGTCGTCTGCTACTTGCGGGGCATCAGTGATTTGGCCCAAAACATAGCCGTTGTCTTGATACCACGCATTAATTTTTTTCACTCCCTCTTCAAAGCGGCGGAGGTTGAGAATTTTGCCGTATTGATCGCGGAAGCTTTCGTCAATTACGCTTTGGGGCAGCACTTGCTGACCGGTGATTGTCACTCCCCGCAGCACCGGATTTGGCTGCACAATAAAAGTCACCCGGACGCCCAACGGGGTGTCTTCCGGTACTGCCCGCACGTTTCTGAAAAAGCCCGTGGCAAAAATGGCGTTAATGTCTTGTTGCAGTTGGCTGCGGTTGGTCGTGCGTCCTGGTTGGGTGCTGATGACTCGGTAAATTTCGCTTTCCAGGTCGTCCGTCGCCCCGGTGACTGTAACTTCTGCAACTAGCACTTGCGGTTCTGCCGCCCCGGCGGGTGCGGGGGTTTGTCTGGGCTGCGGTGCTGGGCCAGGGGGTAATGGGGGAACGGTGTCCGTGGGCGGTCTGGTCGGGTCCGGTCTGGGGGTAACTTGGGCGTTTTGAGCGATCGTCCCTGATTCCTCTGGTTTCCCTAGCTCTGCTGCGATCCAGGCGGGCGTTACAGCCGCTTCCGATGGGGGGAGCGAGCTGTCCTGTTGCGCGTCTGGCAGGGCGTTTTGGCTGCTAGAGGCGGGGGAGGGGTTGGATGCTAGCTCGGGTTTGATTTCAAGGCTCAGAGGTGAAACCGGGGAGGGGGTGTCTCTGACTCGGTTTGGGGGATCATCGCGGTCGTCCTCTCCTCTGGCAGGGGCCTCCGCTATTTTTAGGGCTTCGGCTTTGCTGGTTTTAGCGGCTTTGCGGTTTTGAGGAGGGTTTTGGGTTAATTCTGGAATGGGGCGATCGGGTAATTCGATCGACGGGGCGGGCGGAAGGGCAGCCACAGCTTCCTCTGCTGATTCAGAGTAGGATGTTTGGCCACTTGCCGAATTTGATAACCCGAATGTTGCTGAGGCAGTAAAAACTGCCACCAATACAGCAGATAAACGCATTTTTGTTCACTTTTTTGGGCAATCCACACACCACATTAGTCATTATTCATTAGTCATTAGTCATTAGTTATATAAGTCGGTGGAATTTCGCGCTGACCGCTAATTGATGACTGTTGACCGCTGATTGCTGACATCGAAAACAGAAGGGTGACAAACTGTGCAATTCTAGCGCATTACCAAGGCCTCTAGACTTTCTGAGCGAGAACGCGTTGGAGAACTTGCTGGTAAGCGGTTTCTACCGATCCTAAGTCGCGGCGGAATCGGTCTTTGTCCATAACACGGGCGTCGGGGTCGGCTTCTGCGTTGTCCCAGAGGCGGCAGGTGTCGGGACTGATTTCGTCGGCGAGGATCAGATTTTGATGTTGGTCGATCCCGAATTCTAGTTTGAAGTCTACCAGGGTGATGCCACACTGGCTGAAAAATTCTTTGAGTATTTCGTTAATTTCGCGGGCGGCGATTTCTAGTTGGTCTACTTGTTTGGGGGTGGCTAGCTGCATTAGCAGCAGCCTGTCGCGGGTCAGCAGCGGGTCTCCTAAATCGTCGTTTTTGTAATAAAACTCCACCAGCGGGGGATTGACTATTGTGCCGAGGGCGAGTCCGGTTTGCTTGCAAAGACTGCCGGCGGCAATGTTTCTGACTACGACTTCCAATGGCAAGATTTGGACGCGACAGACTCGCATTTGGTTGGGGGCCGGCGTGTCGATGAAGTGGGTGGGAATGCCTTTGGCTTCTAGCATCCGAAACAGGTGGGCGGATACGGCGCAGTTGATTTCGCCTTTGCCGACGATGCTGCCGCGTTTCTGGGCGTTAAAGGCTGTAGCGTCGTCTTTGAAGTGGGTCAGCAAAATTTCGCTGTCTTCGGTGGAGTAGAGGATTTTGGCTTTGCCTTCGTAGAGTTTGCGATCGGCTGACATGGCGATTAATAATGTAGATGAGTTTTAGATTTTACCGTAGCTCGATCGGGCGTTATTGGCGAGTTTTTGGATCTCGGCTGCGCCACTCAGAGCATGAGGGGCGAGTACACCTGCAGGTAGATCCCGCGAGCGGCCCAACCATAAATGATTCTTGACAAACGACAATAGAGATTAAACCTGCTGGGTTCGCGATCCGTGCTGACTAAACCTTACCAACGAGACGGGCGCTTAAAAAACATCTATAAAATGGCTGATTTATGCAAGACAAAAAAATTCATATTCTTTTGGTAGAAGATGATGAGGTTGATGTGATGAACGTCCGGCGAGCTTTCAAAAAAAATAACATCGTCAATCCCCTCTACATTGCTGCCAATGGATTAGAAGCTCTAGCTATATTACGTGGAGAAGAAAAAATAGAGCCTCCTATGCCTCAAGAGCGCCGGTTAATTTTGCTGGACTTGAATATGCCGAGAATGAGCGGGATCGAGTTTTTGCAAGAATTGCGACAGGATGAATGTTTGAGGTCGATTCCGGTAATCGTCCTCACAACTTCTAATGAAGATAGAGATAAAGTAAAAGCTTATAATTTGAATGTAGCGGGTTATATTCTTAAACCCGTTACTTTTTCTAACTTTGTGGAAGTGATGGCTACCCTCAATAGATACTGGATGCTAAGCGAAATTCCCTAAAATGGGAAAATTTAATAAAAAATTTATTTTTTGATGTGGCTTGGTGATTTTTCAGCGCTACCGTTATTTTAATTCCTTTTTCCAGACTGCAGCTTTTTCGGAGTAATCCACAATTCGGTTGTTATGGACAAAATTCTCACAATTCTGATAGTTGATGACGATGCAGTCGATCGAATGGCGATCAAACGTTCGCTCAAGTCCGCTGGTGTTTCGGCAGAAGTTACTGAAGCAGAAGACTGCGCGGATGCCCTGGCCCAACTCTCGGTCAGCAAAAATTATATGCAGGCTACCACGAAACTCTCGAGACCAAATAAATCTCAACCTTTAAGCGAGGTTGAGGAGACCGAAAAAGGGCTGCTATTAAATCAAATATTTGAGTGCAAATTTGACTGCGTATTGCTCGACTACGGATTGCCGGACGGTGACGGACTGAGTTTAGTAAAATATCTACGAGAAGCTGGGCTGAAAGTTCCCTTAATTGTGCTCACCGGTCAAGGCGACGAACAAATTGCTGTGGAATTGATGAAGGCAGGAGCTTCTGATTATATCGCTAAAAACAAGCTTTCTCCCAAAAGTTTGTCTCGCAGTTTGTCCAATGCGATGCGCGTTTACCGCGCAGAATTTCAGGCGTTTCATACCAGTCAAAAGCTCAAGGAAAGTGAGGAACGATACAGGTTAGTTTTAGAGGGAGTGAACGACGGAATTTGGGATTGGGATTTAAGTAAAAATG
The DNA here is from genome assembly GCF_036701035.1 of Microcoleus sp. Pol7_B2. Classification (NCBI taxonomy): domain Bacteria; kingdom Bacillati; phylum Cyanobacteriota; class Cyanophyceae; order Oscillatoriales; family Microcoleaceae; genus Microcoleus; species Microcoleus sp. Pol7_B2. The sequence goes on from NZ_JAUBQB010000039.1 coordinate 13,302, forward strand.
AGGTTTATTGGAACGATCGCCTTTTGGAAATTATCGGTTTGTCGCGTAAGCAATTTGGCAGGACTATGGACGCTCTATACAACCGCCTGCACCCCGATGACAAGGAGGGAATTGTCGCGGCGATCGCCGCTCACTTGGAACAAGAAATAGACTATAATGTAGAATTTCGGCTGCTACACTCGAACGGTGTTTACCGCTACTGTACTTCTCAGGGAAAAGCTCAGCGGAATTCCCAAGGAAAACCGCTGCGAATGGCAGGCATGATTAGCGACATTACTGAGCGGAAACAGGCGGAAGACGCTCTGGAAAGGGAACGGCAGCAACTGAGACAAATTATTACTTGCGTGCCTGTAGCAATGGCGATGTTCGATACACAAATGCGCTATATGGCTAACTCTAAAAAATGGGTTAGTCAATTTAATCTAAACTTGCCGTCTCTGAATAATTTCAGCCATTACGAATTGTTTCCAGATACACCGAATCGCTGGAAAGTAATGTACCAAGAAGTGCTCAAAGGCAAGGTAGTTTCTGTGAGCGAAGATGCCTGGGAACGAGCCGACGGATCAGTTCTGTACCTGCGGTGGGCTGCTCACCCTTGGTACGATCCAGACGAGAAAGTCGGGGGAATCGTGATGGTTGCCGACAAGATTAATGAGTTGGTGGAAGCGCGGGAAACTGCCTTAGAAGCTAGCCGGGTGAAGTCGCAATTCTTGGCGAACATGAGTCACGAAATTCGCACTCCGATGAATGGGGTTTTGGCAATGGCTCAATTGCTGCTGCGCGCTCCTCTAGAACAGAAACAGCGGGACTGTGCTCAGACGATTTACCGCAGTGCTGAGCATTTGCTGAATGTTATTAATGATATCCTCGATTTCTCTAAAATTGAAGCTGGAGAAATGCGACTGGAAAAGGCTAATTTTGATTTGGATAGTTGCGTTGAGTCGGTGATAGAAATTATAGCACATTTGGCCGAAGAAAAAGGTATTGAATTGAATATTTTAGTTGACAGCTCAGTGCCGAGAAAGTTGGTGGGCGATTTGGGCAGATTGAAGCAAGTTTTGCTGAATTTGACGGGTAATGCGATAAAATTTACCGATCGCGGTCAAGTTCTAGTTCACGTAACTGTGAAACAGGGCAACCGACGGGCAGACGGTAGACAAGAAGCAAGATTGCTATTTTCGGTGCGGGATACTGGCATTGGAATTTCGGTCCAAGGGCAAACAAAGCTGTTCCAATCTTTTTCTCAGGTAGACGATTCTCCTACTAGGCCTTACGGCGGGACGGGCTTGGGTTTGGCTATTTGTAAGCAGTTAGTGGAGATGATGTCCGGCGAGATTGGAGTTCGCAGTTTGCTAGGCAGCGGTTCGACTTTTTGGTTTACGGTACCTTTGGAAAAACAGTTGCCAGTGGAGCCTCAAGATCCCGAACTTGCGGGCAAGAAGCTGTTAGTAGTCTCTGGAAGCGCTTTGAGGAGGGCAGCGGTGCGATCAATCGCTCAAAGTAGGGGTGCGCGCTGCGACGAGGCAGAAACTGCTGCTGAGGCTTTTAGTTGGTTTAAAAATGCCCAAGGCAGGATTTCTCAGAATTCGGGAGAGGCTGGAAAAAGCTGGGATGTGGTGCTTGTGGACTTGCAAATGCCGGAGTTGGATGCAGAGGAATTTGCTAGGAAAGTGCGATCGACCTCGACAGTTGGGTCGTTAATCGCCATGACTGGTTTGCGAGAACAGCCGAAGGCTGAATCGCTTTGCAGTCGGGGTTTTAACGGATATTTGATCGAGCCGGTGCGACCAAGCCGCCTGCTTGAGGCTTTGCAGGCGCCGGTGAAGGGAACGGGAGAGTTTGGGAGAGTGGAGGCTGCTAATACTTGCAAGTTGCCGCCAGTTAATTCTCAATATGTTACTCCCAATTCGCTGTCATCGCTGAGAATTTTGGTGGCGGAAGACCACCCGATCAATCAACAAGTTCTGGTCGAACAGTTGGCAGTTTTAGGCTATCAGGCTGACTGCGTGGTAAACGGTCAAGAAGCGCTGGATTTGCTGGCAAAAAAAAGCTATGATTTAGTGCTGATGGACTGTCAAATGCCGGTACTTGATGGTTACAAAACGGCGCAAAAGTTGAGGCAAATCGAAGGAAGCGATCGGCATACTTTTGTGATGGCTTTAACTGCTCATGCTATGCCGGGGGAACGAGAAAAGTGTCTGGCGGCGGGGATGGATGATTATCTCAGCAAACCTGTAGATTTAGATGCTTTGGCGGCGGCCCTGAAAAAGTATGAAGCCCTAAATGTTCAGGGTGAAAATAAGTATGGAGTTAAAAGTATAAATTCGGAAAATAAATCTCAATTAGCAACAAATTATACAGAAGTTATGGAAAAAGCGCAGGTTGTAGCTCTGCCGACACCAAGGGCGATCGCACTTCAAACTTGGGAACATAAAGACTACGACGGACTGTTCGACAAGAGCAGATTGGAGCAACTCGGACGAGTCAATATTAAATTGCCAGAGCGACTTTTGCAAGCTTTTGTGGCAGACGCTCAAGCTGATATGGCTGCGGCCAAACTAGCCGTAGAAGCTAAAGATTGGCAAGCTGTGGAATATCAAGCCCACCGTCTCAAAGGAACTTCTGCTAATGTGGGAGTTGCTCTGATGTCGGATTTGGCCGCACAATTGGAGCATCAAGCGCGATGCTTTCAATCTGAAACACCAGAGGGGGAATTGTTAAATATTGAGAGGATTGAGAATATATTAGTGAGTTTGTCCAGTCATTTAGCCCTGGTTCAAGAATTTGTGGAAACTCGAATGTTGGGTTAATATCTTACTCGCTCATAGTCAATCGTAGTCGGCGATAAAAATCGCCGTTACAAAAACGAAGTCCCTCTATAAAAGACTAAGAAATAAAGCGGTACGGTACGGAGTGTGCATCCTACATATAGAAATTATAGGTAAATTTTGTTGGTTTCTTCACTCCCTGTCCTCTGCGTTCTCTGCGGTTAATTAAAAAATAATTAATTTAGCTATGAATTACGATCCCAGTACAAACAATATTTTAGAGATCAATTCATTAGAAAATAATGAAGAAATGCTTACGCCTTTGAGGGTTTTTGCTCAGGAAGTTTTATTGTATGAAAACAAGGTGGTTGGTGAGCAAAAATCGGTAAATGCTGTGCCGTCCCCCCCCGAAGAAATCAATAATTTTTGTGTTGACAATCTCCTAGCAAAAGTGGCTCGCTGCTGTCGGGAAAGCAAGGTTGGAAAAAAATTACCGACGGCTTTTTACGTTCACGTTTCGGCTTTGCAGACACTCAACCCTGTCCTCGGAATCTACGAAAGTTGTGCCAGACGCACTCTGGAAAATATTGATGAAGCAACTTTAGTTAAAATTTCACTCCATCAACCTAAAATATCTTATCTTTTTTACCCAGATTTCGATACAGATGCTCATCCTGCTTTGCAAACTAGCATCCAGATTAATCTAGCAACTGGGGAAGTTAAATATTTCGATTACAGCAACAGCGAAAATCCCCCTGTTTTGCACCGTAAGGAAACTTTTGTAGCAGCAGATTATCCCCATTACGAAAAGTTTTGGAGGCTGACTCGCTGCGAGGAAAAGTGGGGGCTGCTTGACAATACTAGCGTTATCGGCACTCGCGAGGGTTGGCTCAAATATTTGGGATATTGCGGTGTGGAAATCCAAGATCATACTGTTGTCGAGCGTGTGAAACAGGAAAATAGTGAGCTATCAATTCCTAAGATAGAGCGGCACAAAGCTGCAATGGTACGCAATTCGCTTTCTAAACCTCTGCGTCTGGTTTTAGAAGCAGATTTAGCGAGGGACGGGGCTACTTTTTTTGATTACGGTTGCGGTTACGGCGGGGATATTAAATATATTGCACAAGAGGGTTATGCTATCTCTGGTTGGGACCCATACTATCAGCCGGATACTCCGCGAATTTGTGCTGATATTGTGAATATTGGTTACGTGATTAATGTCATTGAATCTTTGGCGGAACGCCGAGAAGCTTTGCTGAATGCTTGGGAATTAACTAAGAATTTATTAGTTGTAGCAGCTCAGGTTTTGATTGACGATCGCCAACAAGGTCAAATTGTTTACGGGGATGGGGTGATTACTTCTCGGAATACTTTTCAGAAGTATTACGAACAAGAAGAGTTGAAGGTTTATATCGACCAAGTTTTGAGTGTGGATGCAATTCCTGTTGCTTTGGGGATTTATTTTGTGTTTCGGGATGCTGCGGAGGGTGAAGGTTTTCGTGCTTCTCGGTTTCGATCGCACTTATCGACTCCCAGAGTGCGATCGCAAGTTAAGCGGTTTGAGGATTATGCGGAAATGTTGGCTCCTTTGATGGCTTTTGTGAGCGATCGAGGCCGGCTTCCGGTTAAAGGCGAACTAGCCGAAGAATCGGCGATTAAGGGGGAATTTCACAGTTTTAATCGCGCTTGGAGGGTGATTTTGCAAGCAACGGATGCGGATGATTGGGAGAAAATCGCCGACAAGCGCCGCCAGGATTTGCTGGTGTATCTGGCTCTGATCGGTTTGGGCGATCGGCCTTCAATGCGCCGACTCCCAGCTCAAATCCGCAACGACATCAAAGGTTTGTTCGACAATTATCAAAAAGCTTGCACTTTGGCTGATTTAATGCTGTACAGTTTGGGCAAAGCTGATATTGTTGCGGATTGCTGCGAAGATAGTGCGATCGGCTACAAACAGCCCGGTTCCCTTTCAGTTCACGTCTCTGCATTAGAAGAACTAGACCCTTTGCTGCGGCTTTACGAAGGCTGCGCCAACCGCACAATTGGCAGACTTGACGGCGCGACAATCATCAAATTTTACGCTCGCAAACCTCAGATTTCCTATTTATTTTATCCCGATTTTGACACGAACCCGCATCCCGCCCTTCACACTTCTATGCACATAGATTTGCGCGACCTTTCTGTCAGTTATCAAGATTATTCTGATGTGGACAACCCGCCAATTTTATTGAGGAAAGAAGCTTTTGTTACTGCTAGTTATCCCCATTATGACAAGTTTGCGAAACTCACCCGCCAAGAAGAAAAGTTAGGGATTATCGATCGTGGCGCAGTTAAGAAACATCGGCAGTGGGTGAAGTGTTTGGAGGAAAACTGCGTTAAAATTAAGGATCATAAGTTGTTTTGGCGATCGAATGCTGACCCAGACAAGTTGAAAATACTGCAAAAAACTGCGTCGGAACGCCAGCAGAAAAAGATTGATTTGGAGCCAGGAAAGAGTGAACCAACCCCAGAAAACGCAGAGGGAACAGAGGATGGAAAGATTAGTGGCGAACAAAGTTGAAATTTGTTGGTAAGGTGTTTACAATTCAGGCTGTAGCGTTCCTAGCGGTTGACATGGAAGAATACTTGAAAGTGAGTGAAGTTATTGATTGGCAGCATCCTGAAATTATGGAATGTGCTAAACAAATCGCATCGGCATATGACACACCAACGGCGATAGCTAAGGCTTGCTTTGAGTGGGTGCGAGATGAAATTCGTCACAGTTATGACTATCAAATGAGTCCTGTGACCTGTAGAGCTTCAGATGTACTTCAGCACCAAACAGGGTATTGCTATGCGAAAAGTCACTTGTTAGCAGCGTTACTAAGAGCAAATGAAATTCCAGCAGGTCTTTGCTACCAGCGGTTGAGTATTGATGACAAGGGTGCGCCGTATAGTTTGCACGGTTTCAATGCCATCCATTTACCTGAAGTTGGTTGGTATCGAGTTGATGCAAGAGGTAACAAAGAAGCAGTCAACGCTCAGTTCACTCCACCTCAAGAACACTTAGCGTTTAAGATTCAGTTTTCCGAAGAGGCAGATTTTCCAGGCATACTCTCAGAGCCGCTTCAAGTCGTTATAAAAGCACTGCAAGCACAGAAGGCATGGGAGGATATGCTTCGTAATCTCCCAGACATTTCGTTGGAGTCCGCGAAGAGTTATGGTCTGCTATGATACCCATCGAATCCTGCTTTGGGCAGGCGCAGCGTTTTGAATTGTTCACGGGCAAAAGAGCCGCAACATTCGTCTTTATGAGCGCCTCGGATACAAGCTATTCAATAGTGAAAAAGTAAACAAACTGCTGTCGTTCGTGTTAATGGAAAAACACAAGTGAAATGCCCCAACAAGCAGCGCAGGCTGTGGCAGTAGTTTGAAAACCATCGTTTTTTGTGAATAACGCATTGACATTGTAAATACATTTTACCTATACTAGGGAGCCTGAATGTAGACTGCGTGCTCAATGGCATTACCTTCGTATGGGAGGACTCAAAAGCGCAGATTAATCCCACAAATCATGATGGGGTTACTTTTGAAAAAACTGCTGAATCCTTCTTTGACCCATTTCTAGTTGTCGTTGATGCCAGCCGCAATGAGGAAGCGCGTGATGCTGTGATTGGGCTAGGTCGTCGGTGGAATCTACTGTATGTGGTTCACATTGAGCCTGAAGAAAATGTCATTCGGATTATTTCAGCACGTAAAGCAACTCGTCAGGAGAGGGCAGAGTATGAAGGTTGAAGCATTAATGTCGAGTGTCAAATTATTTGTCCGCGTGGACAGGTTGCTGCCCGTTTGACAAATAATTTGACACTCGACACCTGAAACTATTGATGTACAAAGCGTTAAGAGTAGTGCGGATAAAAGGACTTGAACCTTCACTCCTTTCGGAACCAGAACCTAAATCTGGCGCGTCTGCCAATTTCGCCATATCCGCATTTTGACATTTAAATACTATAGCACACAACAGAGCGATCGATCAATCTATTTTAGATTTTAGATTTTAGATTTTAGATTTTAGATTGAAGGAAGCGACCCACTGATAAATCCGCAGGGTGATGAGCAAATTGCTCGATCGCCCAACATCGAGAAACCCGGTCATTTTTGGACACCGGGTTCAATCATGAGTTATCGCCACAGCAATTTTCCGTAATTTTCACTTGTCACTTACTTTTGGCCGAGCGCCTTCCAGGTTGTTTCGTCCACCATGCCGTTAGCCATTAAACCCTTATACTCCTGAAATTTCTTGACAGCCGTAGCAGTGCGAGCGCCAAAAATGCCGTCGATGGGGCCCGGATCGTAACCCTGTATTTCCAAACGCACCTGTAGCGTCTTCACCTTGGAACCGACAGCGCCTTTATTTAGAAGAGTTGGAGGATTGCCGGGAACAGCAGCATTGCTCAGAATTGGAGGAGTGCTCTGCACAGTTTCAGAAGCTGATGCCGGATCTGCTGCTAAAGCTGTCCAAGTTTCTTTGTCCACAATGCCATCTGCGTTCAAACCCTTAGACTGCTGAAAGGCACGAACCGCCGATGTAGTGCGAGAGCCATAGGTACCGTCGATCGTCCCTACCTTGAAATTGTGCACCTGCAAGCGCTGCTGTATGGCTGCAACTTCTGGCCCGTCAGCTCCCGCCGAGATAGTTTTTTCCTTTTTCACTGGTGCCTGCTCGCCCGCGTAAAAAGGCTTGTTAAACATATCTCCTTTGGACTTTCCCTCGGGCGATGCTGACGCACCCGGATCGGCGGGAGCCGTAAAGTCTCTGCGGTACTGTTCCTGCACCAAGGGTTCGGAGTCGAAAGCAGCAGTGGCCTTTCGGGTTAAGCCGGGAACGAGCAGAGCAATCAAGCTGAAAATCGTAACAGTAGTCACACGCATAAATTTCATCCTGTTAGTGAGGTTTGACAAGGTATCGCTGTTTTCATGTTTCTAAATCTAATTGTATTACCCGGACTGCTTTCTGAGACATATAGCAAAAGGAAGAAGGAACAAGGCCATTTCACTTGGCGATCGGGTAACAAAAAGTCCGAGGGAAGGGGTAATAGACCGCATTGGTTTGAGCCATTAAGAAAGTTCTAAGCGTCTGGCGCGGTTGCTATATCTGCCCCGGTCTCTAGAATTTCAGCACTCGGGACACCAGCACTCACAAGTTACCTGTTAGAAGTAGGGGCCGGTTCGCACTATTCCTAATAAACCCGCTTGATTCCGAGATGTTTCGTTACCAAAGATCCTATTTTCGTATAAACCACGTCTTTTAGCCTCAGTCTTATGGTACAAAACCTGCCGTCATTCACAAATCTTTACAGGCGAATTTTCTACAAAGTTGATCTATGAAAAGCGAAGTTTTTTCCTTCAATCTCCCCGTAATATCAATTTCGGTTATATGGGAATTATTAAACCCCTCTTGACGCAGAGGATACAGAGAAAGAAAAGAGAGAGAGGAAGAATTCCGATACCAAGGGATTTCATGTAAAAAGCAAAACTCGCGACTTATCGATTTGCGTGTTCTGCCAATAAAGCCTTTGCTCTTGGCTTGTAAATGAGATAAAACAGCGATTCTATGTAGCGGAGCATATCTTCGCGGTTTTCTTTGGACGAGTAGTTCCAAAAACCGTAAGCCCGGGCCAGAGTCAGCAGGTTGGTAGTGTGAATTTTCCAGGTATACGTGCTGTAAACTCGGTCAATTCCTCGCGTTGAAATTTCATACCAATAGTTGGGATTGTGTTCGCATTTAGATAAAAAATCTAGAAGTTTTTGGGCAGTCTCCTGGTGGTGGGTCGGGTTGATATAAAACCCATTTACGCCATCTTGAATGATTTCCAGCGGGCCGCCAAACTGCGTCCCGAAAGTGGGAATTCCGGTAATCATTGCTTCGAGAATTGTCAACCCGAAAGCTTCAAATAATGCTGGCTGAACAAATATACCTTGGGTGTCGGCGATTACCCGGTAGATTTCGCCGGACAGGCTTTTGGAAAGCCTCACTCCCAGCCAGCGAATTTTACCGTGGAGGTTGTATTGGTCGATAATAGCGTAGAGCTTTTTAATTTCTTCTGCTTCTTCGTAGTCTTCGGTTTCTTCGACCCGCAGCTTGCCAGCTACTAGAATTAAGTTGCATTTTTCTTGCAACTCCTGGCTTTTTCCGAACAATTCTGCTAAGCCTGTCAGGTTTTTAATGCGATCGAGCCGGGCGATCGAAAATAAAGGGCGCTTTTGCGGGTCGTCGAGTTTTCCAAAGACTTGTTCCGGGTCTTCTAAAGTAAATAGCAGTTCGTTGAGCCGATCGCGATCCTCTTGCACCCGGTCTTCTATCCGGGTGTAGGGAAAGTACACACTTTCGTTAACTCCCGGCGGCACGACGTTGAATTTAGGGCTGAACAGTTCAATCCCGTTCACAACGTGGTACAAATCCGGCATCGTAAAACAATGGTAAGATTCGTACTGACCAACACTATCGGGTTTGCCGACAATCTCTTGATAGGTGCTGGTGACAATACAATTAGCTGCATTCATGGCAATTATATCGGCCGTAAATTGCAGCGCAAAATGGTATTTTTCCTCGGATTCTTGCCAATAAAGATTGCTTAACAAATATTTAGATTTTTCCAGCGCATGGGCAATGTTGCACTGAGTAGTTTTGAGTTTGCGAGACAGCAAAAACGCTACCAAGTTGCCGTCGGAATAGTTGCCGACAATTAAATCTGGTTTGCCCTGAAACTCAGCCAGCAGTTCTTTTTCTGCATCGATCCCGTAAGTTTCCAAATAAGGCCAAATCTCGAATCTAGAAATCCAATTTTGAGTCAGTTTGGGATTGAACTCCCGGAAGGGAATCCGCAAAATCCAAGCATTTTCTGTGGCGTGAACTTTTTCCAAACGTTGGTTGCAGCGCGTGCCGTCGCTGTTAGGAATTAACCGGGTGAGAATAATTACTTTAGGTTTGACTCCTAAACTATCGAGACCGGCAAGATGAATGTCTTCTTGCAGTTGTTTCTCTAAACTCTTCGCTTGATCGAGGACATAAACTACCTGACCTCCCGTATCCGGTCGCCCCAAAACTCCTTCTTGCCCGAACCAGCCGTGAGGAGAAACTAGGACGATGTTGAAAATCATCGGGAGGCGAGAAATAAATTGTTCTAGGGTTTGCGGGTCGGGGGCATCAATTAATTGGTCAAGAAGTCCTAGGGTTTCATGCACGCGGGCGGCTGTATTTCCCCAACCTGCCTCGAAACCCATCATTTGCAGAACTAATCGAAATCTCTCGTAGGGTTCTTCTTCAGAAAGTTCGCTGACAAAGGTGAGGGCTTTTTTGATTTGTTCGGAAAGTTGTTCTTGGGATTTTATGCGATCGTTAATTAGTAATTGTACGCCGTTGTAGCGGTGAATGCCCAAGAAATTAAATAGAGTTTCCTGCGATTGTCTGGGGTCTTGAAACAGTTTGCTGGAAAGGTATCGGTTGAGGAATTGCACTCCTTTGCCGATGTTTTTGGGGTCGCGAATTGTGGGGGAATAATCGTAAAAAGGGCCGAAATCTAGTTCGAGAATGTCGCTTTCTTGGGGGTGAAAGTGGTTGACGAAGCGATCGCGCACATCGAGCAATTCTTGCACTGTCATCTGCTCAACAGTCAAGTCGTCTGCAACTCGCACTATTTCCATTTTAGCAATTTTTGGCCGCAGCAAGACGCAAAGGCTGCCTTCTTCGAGAAGAATTTCCTGAACGTAGTAAATGAGTTTGCTTAAAAGAGAAGATTGATGGAACTGTTCGGGCTTTTCGTATTTGGTGCAGTAGGCGGCAAAAGCGTTAACTATGTCGTTTCGCAGTAAATATGTGTTACCCAAAGCGCGTAAATCGCTGACAAACTGACGCAACTCGGTTTTTTCGTCGCTGGCGATAACAGTCTGAAAGAGTTCAGACATACATACTCCCTTATTTAAGACTTGGGATTTCCGCTGTGGAATTAGGCGATACTCAAACAGTATCGCCCTTTGTTTTAAGCGGCTACTTTTTTTGTAATGTTAAAGTCTGCAAAGTGAAGTTGCTATCCCTCAAATGACATAAAACTCCCCGTATTTGTGGCGAATGTAACGGATAAATGGATCAATAGTTAAAGGTGAACCTGTAACCCGATCGATCAATTCAACAGCAGTGTATTTACGGCCGTGCTGGTAGATGTTTTGTTTTAGCCAGTCGTGGAGTACGGTAAAATTGCCCTGTTCTATTTCTACGGGAATTTCAGGATTGATTTTTACTGCTGTTTCGTAGAATTGGGCGCTCATCAAGTTGCCCAGGGTGTAACCTTGGAACATTCCGCCGATCGTACCAACATACCAGTGAACATCTTGCATCGCGCCTTCGCTGTCGGTAGCGGGGACAACGCCGAGGTCGGTTTTATAGCGTTCGTTCCAGGCTTCGGGGAGGTCTCGCACTGCTAGTTTTCCCTCTACCATTGCCAATTCTAGGTCAAAGCGGATGGCGACGTGGAGGTTGTAGGTTACTTCGTCGGCATCGGTGCGGATGAGCGATCGCGAGACTTTGTTAATTGCCCGGTAAAATGCGTCAGTGGATACGTGTCCCAACTGTCGCAAAAATATGCCTTGGAGTTGCGGGTAGAAACATTCCCAAAAACCGCGGCTGCGCCCGACCAGATTTTCCCAAAGTCGCGATTGACTTTCGTGAACCCCGGAGGAAATGCCACCTGCCAGAAGCGTGCCTTCAAATTCCGGGGAATTTCCGAGTTCATAGAGGGCGTGTCCGGCTTCGTGGATGCTGCTGAAGAGTGCTTGATCCAAGTGGTCTTCATAGACGCGGGTGGTAATTCGCACGTCGTCTATGGAGAAGTTGGTCATGAACGGGTGCAGGGTGGTGTCTTGCCGTCCCCGCTGGAAGTCGTACCCCATGCGTTCTACGACTTTGCGAGTGAATTCTAGTTGCTGGGATTCTGGGAAGTTTTGGTGCAAGCAGGAGTCGTCGGCCGGTGGTTGGGAGGTGATGGCTTCAACTATCGGCACTAATTCTTGACGCAGTTGGGCGAAAAGCGGGCGCAGCAGCGCTACTTTCATGCCGTAGTCGCTACGATCAATCAAAGGATCGGCGATGTGTTCGTAGCCGGGGAAAAAGTCGGCGTATTGCCTGCTTAATTCTAGGGTTTTTTCGAGATACGGCTCGACGGCTGCGAAGTTGTTGGCTGCTCTGGCAGTGGCCCAAGCTTCGTAGCAGTCGGCTTGGTGGCGGCAGAGTGCTGACATGAAGGTTGCGGGGACTCTGGCGGCGCGATCGTAGTCTCTGCGCGCTATGCGGATCAGGCTGGCTGCGGTGGAGTCGTAGGGGAGGGTTTGTTCGTAGAAACGCAAGTCTTCTAGGAGTTCACCTATTTTTGGATCTGTAAATTTTTCGTGGGATATTTGTTTGAGAGTAGCCAACTGGCGGCCTCTGGCACTTGCACCTTTGGGGGGCATATAAGTTGATTGATCCCAATGCAGCAGCGACGAGGCTGATTCGATGTCGTTAACTTCTCTGAGGTGGGCTGCCAGTTGAGCGAATTTTGCTTGAGTTTTGTCTAGGGTTTGCATGATTGGGGTTTATGGTGCTGTTTTGCCTACAAAGGTTGCAGTGCGGCATCCGTATCCATCAATCATAGCTACCCTGAAATCAAGCTAAAAACCGCACTTCTTCCCGTATTGTAAGCAATTTAGAGTCATTTTTGCACAATTTCCGGTATTTCTGGGGATTAAGTTCGATCGCCTTTGATAAGTTTTCGATCGCCAGCCGGATGCTGGTAGCTACAAGTTCGGGGCTGTTTGTGAGCTCGCCTGCTTGTTTTTCCAGGGCGTACACGCAAGCTTTTTGATAGTACAGGTTGGGATCGTCGGGTTTGAGTGCGATGATTTTATCGTAGGAGGCGATCGCTTCGGTCAATCGTTGAATTTTTTTGAGTGCTATGGCGCGGTTGTACCAGGCTTCGGTGTTGTCTGGCTGCAACTCTAGGGTTTTGTCCCAAGAGGCAATTGCTTCTTCAAAGCGCTGTAAGTTGGCGAAGGCTAAGCCGCGGTTGTAAAAGGTTTCGCTGTCGTTGGGCTTGAGTGCGAGGGCTTTGTCCCAGGATGCGATCGCTTCTTCAAATTCTCCCATTTGGGCGATCGCCGTGCCGCGTTTGTTCCAGGCTTCGGCGGAATTCGGCCGCAGTTGCAGGGTTTTGTCGTAGGAGGCGACGGCTTCCGGGTAGAGTTTTTCATCGGCTAGGGCTAAGCCGCGGTTGTACCAGGCTTGATGCAAGTCTGGCTTGAGTTCGATCGCTTTGTCGAAGGAGGCGATCGCGGCTGTATTTTGGTCGGATTTTCTCAGGGCAAATGCTTTGTTGTACCAAGCTTCGCAGTAGTCTGGTTTGATGGCTATGGCTTTGTCGTAGGAGTCGATCGCTTCTGACAATTTTTCTAAGCTGACGAGGGTGTTGCCGCGGTTCGTCCAAGCTTCGGGGTAGCTGGGGTTGAGTGCGATCGCCTTTTCGTAGGATGCGATCGCTTCTGAGAGTCTGTTGAGCTTCCGCAAAACGTTGGCGCGATTATACCACGCTTCGGGATTGTTGGGTTTGATTTTTAGGGAGTTGTTGTATGCTGCGATCGCTTCTTCTAGCTGCCCCATTTTTTTCAGGGCTACGCCTTGGTTGTACCAGGCTTCATAAAATTTTGGTTCAAGTTCGATCGCTTCTTCCCAAGATTCGATCGCAGCTTGGAATCGTCCCATTGCTTCTAGGGCGTTGCCGCGATCGTAAAATGTTTGAGCCTTTTGGGTGTTGACTGCTATGGATTTTTCCCCTGAGTCGATCGGCTTTTCTATGCTGGCTAATTTTTGCAAGGGGTTTCACCTCTTTATTTTCTGTCTAATTGATTCTTTTCTTTTTTATATGCGATCTTTTTCGCCTTTGAGTGCTTTCGATCGCGACTATTTGGTTATTTATGGCAATTTTACAGGAATTTGGGAGCTTTTTCAATTTTTTTCATTATAATTCTAGAGCTTGGATTTGTAGGTATAGATTAATACTATTTTTTTATATGACTGCGTAGAAAAGAGGAAAGGGCGATCGTACTGAGGTGTGACAAACCTCACCCAATATCTAACAGCACTTACACATCCACCCTATTTGTAGTGCATTGCGGCCCTTATTACTACGGGTAGTGTAAAAATTTAAAAGTTGCGTAAGTCCTGATATAATTTTCACCTATCGGCGATCACTGACTTAGCAAATTGTATAGCTTTTCAGCAATTTGAGCCTGTGTATCTGATGACAATTCACCTAACTCACGCTGAATAACCACTGTAGAAACCGTTACCAGTTGATGCAGCCTGATAGTAGATGGCACCTGCAGCCCTGAAGCCTGAAAGTCGAGATGAGAAGCATCTAATACGATATCTGTTTCCAGTAGATTTGTTGGCAAGCGACTTGTAATATAAGCAAGAATAACATGACGCCGCGCTCCCAAAGGGTTAGTCAAACAAGCTGCTGGACGCAGTTTGTTGGCCGATAAATCATCATAGGGAAACGGTACTAGGAAAATCTTACCCTTGGTCAGGGAATGGTTTACCGTCAGCTATGGTATAAATGTCTTCTTCGGGGTCTAGGATCGAACCAAAATGAGGCTCGATTGCTACTGTTTTAATCCATTCAGAGTCGTGGAATGGCACGCCATCACCTAAAGTGTAGATATCTTCTGCTGAGTCTCTCAGAGAATCAAAAGCTGGATTGCGGATCGCAGCTTTTAGCCATTCATATTCTTCTAGTTTTGCTTTGTTAATTAGGGCAGCTTCTAGGGCTTCCAGTCGCTTCAGGTCTGCATAAGTAATGATAGCAGCGATCGCTCTTCCTCCCTGTTCTATGACAATTCGTTCTCCAGTATCCTCGACATGGGCGATGAGTTCGGGAAATCTGTCATTTGTTAGATTAACCTTTAGCTGAGTCATCTTTTAACTCGGTATTAATTATCCTATTATATCGGGTTCATTAGCTTCGTTGAAAAGTGTTTTTGATGCTGTAAGGGCGGGTTTCACCAACAATAATTTCCTCAAACCGACAATCTCATAAACCCGCACCCCCCAAGGGCAAATCCCTATTCTTGAATCAAAGCTTGAAACCGAGTCTGCGATCGAATGCTGTCAAAAACTGAATCAGTTTTTGCCAGTTCTCGGTATTCGTCAGGATTCATATTGATGGCTTGCTGCAAATTCTGAATCGCTTGGTCAATTTGACTCTGTAACGCATAGCAGCAAGCTTTATTATAAAATGCTGCGTGATAATCTGGTTTGATTTCTAAGGCTTTGTCGTAGTCGGCGATCGCTTCTGACAATCTGCCTAAATTACTCAGTGCAACGCCCCGATTGTGCCAGGATTCGTGATAATTTGGTTGGTTTTCTAAGGCTTGGTCGTAGTCGGCGATCGCTTCTGACAATCTGCCTAAATTAACCAGTGCATTGCCCCGATTGTTCCATGCTTCGTGATAATTTGGCTTGAACTCTAAGGCTTTGTCATAGGAGGCTATCTCCTCTTCAAATCTGCCTAAATCATCCAGTGCAATGCCCCGATTGTACCAGGATTCGTGTTTATCTGGTTTGAATTCTAAGGCTTTGTCGTAGTCGCAAATCGCTTCTGAAAATCTGCCTAAATTAACCAGTGCATTGCCACGATTGTGCCAGGTTTCGTGATAATTGGGTTTAAATTCTAAGGCTTTGTCGTAGTCGCAAATCGCTTCTGACAATCTGCCTAAATTAACCAGTGCAACGCCCCGATAGTTCCAGGATTCGTGATAATCTGGTTTGATTTCTAAGGCTTTGTCGTAGGAGGATATCGCCTCTGTATATTCTTGAGCAGATTCATACAATACACCTTGTAAAAAAAACAATTCGGCTTTTTGTTCTGGCGTTTGTCCATCTAGATTAATCAAAATTTGAATTATCGCTAATTCCTGTTTTTGTTGGGAATTTAAAGTTTGTTTGTTTTCTATATTCATCATTTATTCCTCTTCATCAAACTCTTATTTTTCCAAGTATAACCGTAGGGTGCATCAGGGAGAAAGCCTTGAGTAAGTGGTTGAAATCTTCGGACCTGACGCACCTTACAATCACTATTTTATCAGGTGCTATGAGATTGTCGAAATTTAGTTAATAATTTTTCCGGGCGACACACCCTACCACTAAGCTAATAATACCCGATCCGCCGTCAACGCTAATTCTGGAAAAGTAGGCGAAACAATTTGTTCGTCACCTTGAAACAGAGTGCGCTGATATTTGCCTTCAGCATTTAGCGAAAACACAAATACCGTCGGAATTTTCGGGTTTCCCAAATACTCTCTTTTTCCAATTGCTAAATAATCAATAATCAGTATTCAGCAATGCCCAAGTATTCATATTCATATAGCTTGTCAACATAATCATCTTCCCAATTAGTTGATATTACCTCAACAGCTACCTGAATCGGCGATTCCAGTGCGGCATAAGCTTTGCGTTCACCACGCCACAAAGTGCGATCGATAACACTGACATCAGGAACTCGTCCTTGCTCCGTACCTTCTTTTGTGGTAGTTTTAATCGTGATACCTCGTTTTACTACATAGTTGAGTTTCAGCCTATCGCTCTCTTGATAAAAGTGTCGGTCTGTAAATTCACCAATATCATCATGATTTCGGGTAATTGCTATTTTGACAATTTCTCGTTTCACCAATTCTTAAAGACTATCTTCCGGGCAAATTGCAATAAATTCGTTAAAATTCAATAGGTGTTTGGTAGTTGCAATCATATTATTTAATTCTCTCCCAACGTGACTTTCTTAAATCGCCAAATAATTAATAATTTGTAGGTTAGCATTGCACACCTTACTGATAATTATTTGGTGGGGGCGGGTTTTTGAGATTGTCGGTTTGAGGCAATTCTTGTTTGTAAAACCCGCCCCTACAGCATTTATCAGGCTTGGTATTTTTTCAGTGTTGCGACTTTTTCGGGGAAGATTTCGATCGCCATTTTGTCATCATAACGAGTCGCGAGCGATCGCCTCACTTCGCCCAAAAACAGCGGCTGCGACAGCCCAGGTTCAGGATGTACAACTGTACGAACCCGGATGGTCATGTAGTCTCTGCCCCGCCCAGAGCGCCCTGGAGAGTACAAATCCGCAGCAGCTTGCCGCATCGTTGCTTCTAATTCTGATTCGGTGATCGTAGGTGGCACAGTAACTACTGTTTGAGCGCCACCAGTATCGTAAACTAAAGAATAGCGAACTGCACCCGGAATTTCTGTGCGGGAAAACAGTCCCAAACCCAGACCAAATATACTCGCAGCAATCACGCCCATAAAGCTTGTCACTCCTACCAATCGGAAGCGAAAACCCCATTTGAAGATAAATGCTATAACTGTCACAACAGCCAAGACTGCTGTCAGAATTCCCGCCCATTGGGCGTATATTAAAAGGTTAGAATTTACGCTCATTTGATGATTTGTTGACTGTTGACTGTTGACTGTTGACTGTTGATATTAGTTACCGATACCCGATGCCCAATGCCCAATGCCCAATGCCCAATGATTAATTAAGCGTTTCGGGCCACAAGCAGATAAGTCATCATATCGCCTTTCCCCTTCACTGGAATCACGCCGCGCTCCTCAAAAACGTACTTACCCCGCAGACGCTCGTAGGTAGCAACTGTCACCTGAATGCTGCCGGGGACGCCTTGAGATTCCATCCGGGAAGCTGTATTTACCGTATCTCCCCACAAATCGTAAGTAAATTTTTTAGTACCGATTACCCCAGCTTCTACCGGGCCTGTGTGGATGCCGATGCGAATGCTGAGCGGCTGACCTCCCTTGGTATGTATCTTAGTCATTGCTGCTTGAATTTCCAGCGCCATTTCCGCGATCGACTCGGCGTGGTCGTCGCTGGGCGTCGGCAAACCGCCAACCACCATATAAGCATCGCCGATCGTCTTAATTTTCTCAAGTCCGTAGCGCTCGGCCAACTCGTCAAAAGCCGAAAAAATCTCGTTGAGCAATTCCACCAATTGGGCCGGCGATAAATGAGCCGAAAGCTTGGTAAAACCGACCAAATCGGCAAACATCACTGTCACCTCAGCGAAACTGTCTGCGATCGTAATTTCCCCGTGTTTCAGGCGCTGCGCGATCGCCTTGGGTAAAATATTTAACAGCAAACGCTCGGACTTTTCCTTTTCCTGCGCCAACTCATGTAAATATGCCTGTTCCTTATCCCGCAGCCGCTTCTTTTCCAGACAAGCGCTAATCCGAGCCTTAAGCAATACCGGATTGAACGGTTTAGAAAGATAATCCTCCGCCCCCAACTCTATACACCGGACAATACTGTCGATATCGTCCACCGCCGAAATCATAATCACCGGGATGTAGCGCAAATTCTCGTCCGCCTTCAGACTTTCGAGCACCTGATAGCCGTTCATTTGCGGCATCATAATGTCTAGGAGCACCAAATCAAAAGGCTCTGTTCGCAACATTTCCAGAGCTTGGAGACCATCTTCAGCAACAGTCACCACATGGCCTTGACGCTGAAGTCGGCGGGCCAGCAAATCGCGGTTTACCTCATTGTCGTCAACAACCAGCACGCTGCCCTCGTCACCTTTCATGTCAGGGCCTCTTTCAGAAGCGTTTCAATTTTACCCAATAGTCGGGGAAACTCGACCGGTTTAGTGTCGTAGTCATTGCAGCCGGCGGCAAGACACTTTTCACGATCGCCCGCCATTGCGTGAGCCGTCAGCGCAATCACCGGAATCCTGCTAGTTTCAGGAGCCGCCTTAATTTGCTGCGTTGCTTGCCAGCCGTCGAGAACCGGCAGACTCATATCCATCAGAATCAAATCGGGTACTTTCGCGAGCGCCATCGACACTCCCTCAGCACCGTCAACAGCAATAAAGACCTCGTGTCCCTTGCGGGCCAGACGCCTGGAAAGCATATCTCTGTTCATTTCGTTATCTTCGACCAACAGGATTTTAGCCATTGGTGTTCTCCTTGCCTTTCGAGTCGTACCTGCGATCGAACCTGTCATTGACTATAGAGCGAACATCGCGCAACAAACTATCGCAACTGTAGACTCCCTTTTGTAGCACCCGCTCGACGTAGCCGTTTAGCTGCTGGCTTTCGGCCGGTGTCAAGTTTTTCCCCGTGATCACAACAATCGGTATAGGATCTCCTGAATGGGATTTGCGAATTTCCCCGATCAACTCAAAACCATCCATTTGTGGCAACATCAAATCCAGTAATATCAGGTGCGGGCGAGCAACTTTTAGTCGATCGAGAGCAGCGCGTCCGCTGTCAGCTTCTGTTACTGCCCAGCCTTGTGTTTCTAGTACGCATCGCAGTATTTCGCGCGTGGCAACGTCATCTTCCACAATTAGAATCTGACAAGTCAAATTGTTACTTGCAACGCCGTCTTGGTCGCGTCGGTACTTGTTCAACAAGGCAGCCAGCCGTTTGCCGTCCACTGGTTTGGTGAGGTAGTCCGAGGCACCCAATGCAAAGCCGAGGCTTTTGTTGCCCACAAAGGATAGCAGGATTACGGGAATTTCGGCAAGGTCAGGATCGGCCTTCAGCGCTGAGAGTACCGCCCAGCCGTCCATTCCGGGCATAATCACGTCCAGGGTAATGGCGTCTGGTCGTAGTTGCTTAGCGAGCCGGAGAGCTTGCTCGCCACTGCCGGCGACTTCTATGTGCAGTCCTTGGCGACTGAGGGTGCGCTGAATTAAATCCCGCGAGATCGGGTCGTCGTCCACTACCAGCACCGTGCCCACAGCGGGGGCGTGCGGAGGGCTAGTGCTGTCGTGGACTTTGTTGGGGAGTTCCGGCTGTTTGATGGCGCTGGGCAAGAGTACGGTGAAAGTGGTGCCTGCGCCCAAGGTGCTGCTGACCTCAATGCTGCCACCCATCATCTGACAGAAGCGCTGGCTGATTGCTAGTCCCAAACCGGTGCCACCGTACTCGCGGGTAGTCGAGGCATCAGCTTGGGTGAAAGGTTGAAAAACTCGCTGCAATTGCTCTTGTGTCATGCCGATGCCGGTGTCGGCGACGCGGAAACTTAAAAATTCGGAGTTGGAAATTAAAATTTGGGAAGATTCCTCTTGATTTTTCATTTTTAATTGTTCATTTTTAATTCTTTCCACTCCGATCGCAATTCTCCCGTTTTGTGTGAACTTGGCAGCGTTGCTGAGCAAGTTAAGCAGCACTTGCCGCACTTTTGTCATGTCCGCGTGCATGGTGTCGAGGTTGTCTGGACAGTACACTTCTAGGGTATTACCGTTTTTCTCGACCAGTGGCCTGGCCGTGGCAACAGCACTTTCAATTAAGGTATGGATGTCGAAGCTTTCTAGGTAGAGATCCATTCGGCCTGCTTCAATTTTAGAAATATCTAGGATGTCGTCAATCAGGGACAGCAGATGTTTGCCGGCGCTGCAGATTTTTTCGAGGTCGGGGACGGATTCGCAACTACCCAATTCTTCGGCTTCTTCTTGAAGCATTTCGCTGTAGCCGATGATGGCGTTGAGGGGTGTGCGAAGTTCGTGGCTCATGTTGGCGAGAAATGTGCTTTTTGCCCGGTTGGCTGATTCTGCTGCTTCTAGGGCTAACTGCATGGCGGATTCTGCCTGTTTGCGATCGGTGATGTCTTGGACTGTGCCTTCGTAGTACAAAACGCTGCCGTTTTCGTCGCAGATGCTGCGCGCGTTTTCGGAAATCCAGATCTTGCTACCGTCTCGGCGGTATATTTGGGATTCAAATTTTGACACTTGGCGGCGCGCGCCCAATTGGGCCATAAACTCGGCGCGCCGATTGGGGTTAACGTAAAATTGACGGTTGATCTCGGTGAGTTCAGCGAGCATTTGGGTACAGGATTCGTAGCCGTAAATTCGGGCTAGTGCGCTATTGCCGCTGAGGTAGTGCCCGGTCGGCGTTGTCTGGAATATGCCTTCGACTGCGTTTTCAAAGATGCTGCGGTATTTTGTTTCGGATTGTCTCAAGGCTGCTTCTGCTCGCTTACGCTCTAGGACATTGGCGAGCATTTCTCCTACGATTTTTAGCTGTGTGGATATTTCGGTTGCTCGACCTGCTGTTTGCTGTAAGCCATCGAATCCGAGAAATCCTACTAGGTTTTTACTACAAATTAGGGGAATAATTATCAGGGATTTAATATTTTTTAGCTGTTTTTTTAATTCTAAATTATTTAGGGAAGCGCCAATCGAAGGTATTGAGGCGGTTGCTGTTTGATTGACTGTTTGGGATGGGGAGTCTGTCTGGAATTCGGTTAAATTTTGACCCATAAAATAGGCTATTTCGGCTTTGGCTGGGGGCAGGAGTTCACCGATTTCTGGAATATAGAGGCATTCGGCGCGATCGAGTTTTTCTGCGATCCAAGGGATTTGTGCAATGTCTATTTGTTTGTCGGTGCTGTCTTTGACTGCCGGAATGCTTTCGCCGCACCACTCGTAGGTTTTGTCGGCGCGGGTTTTGTCTTCTGATAACAGGTAGATGTAACTGCGGTTAAAGCCGGTGAAGGTGGCGATCGCTTCCAGGGTTTGAGCGATGCCTTTGTCTATTTCGGATAAGGGCTGGCTGATGAAATGAGTTGACAAACGGGCAATCAACTGAGCGAATTCAATTCTATACTGCAAAGATTGTTCTAGTCTTTTGAGTTCGGTAACGTCTCGAAAGCTCCAGACTCTACCGACTGTTTTCGCTCCGACTTTTGATGGCAACGAATTTAATTCCAGAATTTTTCCGTCTTTAAATTCTAATAATTCGCTGATTTGAGTATCTGAATCTACCGACACTTTGATCACGTTTTCGAGAAATCTTTGCGGGTATTTTAATTGTTCCCTGTGGAAGGGGAATCCTGTTTTGAGCGTGTTTTTGAGTGTACCCAAGGTCGATGGGCTCAACTTTCCTTGGCTGGCGGACAAACCCCACATCTCTAGAAATTTCTGATTATATTTACATATATTGCCGTTTCTGTCAACCGCCAGAATTCCTGCATCTGTAGATTTTAGAACTGCTTGCAGTATCGAGAGCGATTGCTTGTGTTCTCTAATCTCAAAAATGTCAAAAAACACCAAGACTGATATTTCGCTGCCCTCAACTGCGGGATGGAAAAAATAGGAAACGGGTAAAATCTTGCCGTCGCGACACAAAAACTCGTCGTCCCAATTGCTGCAAGGTTGACTGGAAGCGATCGCCTCTTGTAAATCTAGTGTAGGTGCGATCGTCGCATCTTCAGTTTTACTTAGCGAGTGTTTCGGAACTGTCAAAAGTGGGGATTTCTTCCCTTTCTTTGCCTTCCCGATGCGCTCTAGCAGGGAAACGCCTGCAAGTTCCGACTCTCCCCACCCCAGCAAGCGTTCTGCCTCTGGATTCACTGAAATTACACAGCCCTTCGCGTCAAGGATACACAATCCCGCCCCCAAACTGTTGACACTCGCCCGCAGGCGATCGAATTCTGAAGCTGTTGGAGAGTCTTGAGGGGACTGGGGCGAGTCAGTTAAATCCTTTAATGCCACCGTCTCCGAGTTCAAGCAATCCTGCTGCTGAAGTTCTTGCTGACTCTGAGCTCCGTCATAGCTACAACTTACCTGCTCTAATAAAAGCTGCCACTGCTCAGCAGTGGGAGGGGGAGACTCGCCGACTAAACCGAGCTGTTCGAGTTGGCGCTGGAGGTGGGGGTGCATATTTTCTGGCGCTTTGTAAGCAACTTTCTACAGTATATCTTTTTAATTAATAGTATATATACGTAGGTATACCGTTAGGGGACAAGTACGGGATCGAAGTCTATCACAGGTTTTATTGAGAAGCCGAGGGATCATGTCTCCTCTCCCAAATCTTTCAAACTGCGCTAATTATAAATTCTCCGAACTTTTAAGGTTGGTCAACCAACCAATCCTCTGAATGTCGGCAGCACGCTCAAAAATAATAATATCATCTTATTAAGTCAATACTCAGGAAACTTTGGGTAACGATACTACAAGCTTACGCGGGGCAAGGCTCCTAAAAAAGTCGAATTAAATTCAAGATTAGGGTGGAGATGACCTTGATTGAATTATCCACAGTCAATCAATGTCAAGCGAGAATCAGTTCTTGGGCTATAGAAAAACTGTTCGGAGTATTAATCAAGTGAACTTAGCCTCAAAAACTAGGTTGCCGCTAAAAAAAGATCGGGGGCGCGGGTACTGGACAGGAAAATTTATTATTCCCATGCCAGCGGAAACGATTTCAGCACTTTTCCTATTTACTCATAAATTAATTAGGGTGATCTAACCCGCCCTAATCTTCTACCTCTATAGCAATTCTAAATTATTTGGGAATTTATTATCCCCTCATAAGGATGCGGCGAGGGTTGGGGTGGGTAAAATTTTTACGAATAACATAAAATTACTATATTTTAAAAAAACTTCTAAAAAACTAAGTTTATAATGTGAGGAATTATGTGCAAATTCTGCAGATCTGCTAGCGAAATAATCAGCCAATTGCAGAGGTAAACAAAAGTTGCAGGCATCGAAAAAAATAACTGTCAAAAAAATATTAGTCGTCAGACTTTTCGGTTGAGATCGAAAGGTCTGTGAAAATAGCTGGCAGCCGAATGGTAAAAGTAGAACCTTTATCCAACTCGCTTAATGCAGTAATGTCTCCTCCCATCATTTCGCAGAATTTCTTAGTAATCGTCAGCCCCAAACCAGTGCCACCGTACTTCTTAGTAGTTGAGGAATCTGCTTGGGTGAAAGGCTCAAAGATTCTGGCTAACTGTTCGGGACTCATGCCAATACCGGTATCTTTGACCGTAAAAATGATCCAATCTTGAGCGGAAGATAACAGAGACAAGCTATTTTCAGCTTGGCCACCTCCTCTATACGCTCCCAGTTTTTTGCCTTTGTTTGCAGCGTCGGCGGGGGTTTCGACGGATCGGGTAATGGCGAAGGTAATTGCGCCGGAGCAAGTAAATTTCGCGGCATTGCTGAGGAGATTGAGCACAGACTGCCGGAGTTTAGTTTTGTCGGTGTGCATCGATCCAATATCCTCGGGGCATTGTATTTCTAGGATATTGCTATTTTTTTGTGCCATCGGGGCGATCGTGGCAACTACTTCCTCAACCAGAGTTGAAATGGTGAAGGTTTCAAGGTGGAAGTCGATGTGGCCTGCTTCAATTTTGGTCAAGTCGAGAATATCTCTAATCAGTGTGAGTAGGTGCTGGCCAGCCTTGTTAATTCTCTGGAGGTCGTCGATGAACTCTTCGGCACCAAGGTCTCGGGCGTCTTCTTGCAGGAGCTCGCTGTAGCCGATGATGGCGTTGAGGGGGGTTCTGAGTTCGTGACTCATGTTGGCGAGAAAAATGCTTTTGGATCTATTTGCAGCTTCGGCGGCTAATGCGGCCCGGCGGAATTCTTCGGAACGCAAGCGTTCGGTGATGTCGGTGGTCATGATTAAAACGCACTGAGTGCTGCCGAGGTGGATGAGTTCCACTGACAGCAGCCAGTCGCGCACTTCGCCGGCTTTGGTGCGAATTTTGATTTCTTGGTTGCTGAGCGAATTTTGTGATTGCAAAATCTGGGCGAGCCGCCCCCCGTCTTCTGAATTGACCAACATTCCTAAGTCGCTGGGAGTGCGGCCGATAAATTCGTGCCGCAGCCAGCCTAATGAGCGCAAAAAGCTTTCGTTGGCATCGAGGAAGCATCCATCTGTGAGGGTGCAGATGCTGATCCCGACTGGGGAGGCGTGAAAGGCCTTGGAAAATCTTTCTTCTGAAGAACGCAGGGCGGCTTCGGCTTGCTTTCTCTCTGTGATGTCTTGGACGGTGCTGGTGATGTAGAGGGAGGTGACGGCAGCTTGTTCGTAGACTGTGCGGTTACTGCCGTCGGGGAGTATGAGCCTGTAGTCGATGCTGTAAGGCTGTTGCTGAAATAAAGCGGCTTCGATCGAGGTTTTGACTAATTCTCTGTCTTCAGGGTGCACGTATTCCAAGAAGGCTTCCAGGCTGGGTTCAAAAGTTCCCGGTTGCTCTCCCAGAATGCGGTAAATTTCCTCTGACCACCGCAATTGCTGGGCGTTGCGGTCTAAGTCCCAGTTGCCTAGCTGGGCGATGCGTTGGGCGTTAGCGAGGCTGGCTTCGCTGGCGCGCAGGGAGGCTTCTGCTTGGTGGCGTTCGGCGACGGTGGCAGCTAAGACTAAGCCGGTGACGGCGATGACGGCGATGAAGGCTTGCAGGGATAAGAGTGCTTGGGGGATACTGCTGGCGTGTTTGAGGAAGGGGCCGCTGCCTCGGGCGATACCCCAGATTGCGAAGCCGCAGAGGATGAGGTTGGAGAGGGCCGTGTAGCGCTGACCGAATCGAAAGGCAGCCCAAACTACTAGCGGAAATGGTAAGTATTCGAGGGGATAGCGGGCGTAGGCGGCGCGGGTGCGGGAGCAGAAGACGAGCCAGCCGAGTGCTAGTAGCAGCAGCAGCCAAATCGCTCGTTCAGCTATCTGTTTACGATGGGTGGGGACTTTGGGCAATTGTTGCCACGTCAGTAGCAGCGGGGCAACGAGCACAATTCCCATAGCGTCTCCCACCCACCAAGTCCCCCAAATCGTGCCAAAATTGCTCCAGCTAGATAAACCGGTCAGGCATACGACGATGCTGCCGATGGTGGAGTTGATCAGGGTAGATCCCAAGGCTGCTAGTCCGACTATTCCTAAAACGTCTTTGAGCCGATCGAGCCTGGCGCTAAAGTTAATGCCCTGGAGTAGATAAGTTCCCGTCCACGCTTGCAGGGTCCTGGCGCCTGCCGAGATCAATGCCGTGCCGATATTCGCCGACGGTACGCTCATGCTGAACAGGAAGCCTCCGATCGCGATTCCCGGCCACAGTTGTCGCCCAAACAGCAGCAGGGCGACTTGGGCAATTCCTGCGGCTGGCCACATCGGGTAAATTTCTGAACTGAGGGTGAGGGTGGAAATGGCGAATTGGGACGCCCAATAGTAGACCAGGGCGATCGCGCCTACTGCGAGGAAGTACCGCCAGGAATGTCCTTTGATTGCATTAAGGAACTTTGTCTGCATGGTCGTTTGGGGAAAAGGTGGACGGTTGTTGGGGTCTCAGTAGGTGGCACGGGACAGGCACAGGGTAGAGAAAATGTTTCTATTAGGTGATGGTAGGTCATGGGTGGTAGGTACTGGGAAAAGCTTTTGAGCTAACTTTTTGTGGTGCCTTGAGGGAGCGGTTTTTTTGTTCCATCAAATCTACCCATGAATTTCGGGAGTATCGCTTTTTTGTAAATATATCTCTAATGGCTAAGCAATTGGTTTGTAAATTTTTGGTTTTTGTTAAAAATTTATTACCGAGCGACAGCGGGTGTCTTTTTGTGTCTGGCGATCGTAACTCAATTCACCCTAACATCTGGCACCATACTCAATAATACCTAAAATACCTAAAATACCAATAACAGCGACGTAAAATCTCTGTTTTTAGGTAAGTTTGGGGCAAGAAACACGGTTTCTGATTAGAAGTGCAGACGGTAGTGATTTTCACTAGATTTTTAACCAATCGAGGCTTCAAGTCTTTCGATCGAATACAGTGAAAGCAGATAATTTACAGGTAAGAAAAATATTTTTTATGGTCTATTTCTCTTTGGCTGTCGCAATATCTAAGGTGAGTGTCAAACGCTCTTGAGATTCTTTAAGGGCGTCTTGGGGGTTGCGGCCCAGAAGGGTTGCCTCTATGGCGCGACCGAGGTTTTCTGATAGGCGGGAGTAACCTGATATAATGGGTCGCGCTCTGGCTGAGTTCATTTGTTCTAAAAATACTCGCAAAACAGGGTTTTTTTCCACAAAGCTTTGATAAGCTTGGCTCTGTCTCGATTTTAAGTTAATGGGTAAATAACCTGTTCCTAATGCCCATGCTGTTTGGAATTCTTCACCTATAACGTATTCTAAGAATACTAGGGCTGCTCGCTCTCGGTCTGGCGAGGTTTTCATTAAAAATAGGTTTTCACCCCCTACGACGGCGGCAGGGCGTTTGAGGATCGGTAAAGGCATTGCTCCGTAGTCGATCGCGCTTTGCTGCAACTGTGCTAGCGTCCACGGCCCGGTGATTTGCATGGCGACTTTGCCGGCGATGAAGTTGTCGAGTTCGTAACCGCGTTCGGGTGCTGACAATATTGCTGAACCTTCTTTTAACAAGTCGCTCCACAATTCTAAGGCGGCGTGAGAACCGGGATTATCTATTTGGGGTACAGGACTTTGAGGTATGTCGCCTTTTAGTTCGCCGCCTGCGCTGAACATGAATGGCAGCCAGGTAAATACTGTCCATTCTCCTTTGCCTAGGGGGAGCACTATGCCGTGTTGGTCTGTGCGGCCGTCTCCGTTGGTGTCTTGCGTGAGCGATCGGGCTACTTGCTTTAATTGCGCCCAATTCTTCGGCACTTCTTTGATTCCTGCTGCTGCAAATAAGCTGGGACGGTAAAAGATGGCGACGTTGTTTGTCGCTAGGGGAACTGACCAAGTGTGTCCGCCGAGTTCCATTGACTCGAAGAGTGCCGGGTAGATTTCGGCTTTCCGGGGCGATTTGTCTAGCCAGTTTTCTAAGGGTTCAATTGCGTTGAGTTCTGCTAGTTTTCCTGAAATTGTGGCAGCATTCCACAGCAAATCCGGCGGTGCGTTTCCAACTATTGCTGTTAGTATTTTTGGCAGTTGTTGGTCGGGCTGACCGATGTAAACTGGTTTGATCTGGATGTTGGGATGCGTTTTATTGAATTGGTTTGTGAGGGTTTGAAATACGTCGCGATTTGGTGGAGGATTGATGCCGTGCCACAGTGTGAGTTCGATCGGTTCGCCGTTTTTTGAGGCTGGGGTTGTGCTGTTTTGACAGCCGCTTAATATTAGCAGATTTAAGGTAATTAAAATTCCGATCGCTATTTTGAGTGGTCTTTTAATTGCTTCGGATAATTTGGATAATATCATTTTTTAGTTAGATTCAGGGAAGAATATTTTTTTAACCGTAGATGAACGGGGATGGACGCGGATAGTTAGATGTTGGTAAAACGAGCTAAATCTAGAAAATCTGCTGGTAGCTGATTTCTCTCTCCATCCGAGGTGTTTTGAAACCAAACGGTGAAAGCTCCTGCTCCTAGTCTATCTTGCGGCCACATCCGATAGCAAGGAATTTCTGTCAGCTGCGAGCGATATTTTTCTAAAAGAGGAACAGTGACTGGCCCAAATTCGGGGAATTAGCTTAACAGCCATTCGCTGACTTGTTCATTTTCTGCGGTTGAATAAGGGCAGGTCATGTATACAAGATAACCTTGGGGCGCTACAATTTTAGCAGAATTGGCTAAAATTCTTTTTTGGCGGTTGGCATTGCTATTGATGGTGACATGATGAAAGCAGCCGGGTGCTTTGTCTCCTTTTGCTAAGAGTGATTGACCAGTACAAGGAGCATCTACTATTACTAAATTAGCCGTTTGTGGCATCTTTTCGGCAAGTATTTTTGAATCGGCATTGGTGGCGGCGGATGAGTTAATTTGGCAGCGTCTTAAATTAGAGTTCAGCCTTCCCATGCGTTTGCCTATGGCTTCGTTGCACAACAGAAATTCTAGCTTTAAGGTTTTCCAGGCAAATATACTTTTTCCTCCGGGGGGCGCGCACATATCTAAAATTAGTTTTATTGACTGGGATATTGTTAACAATGTGGAGGCGGCGAAGATTGAGAAAAAGTCGAGACAGTAGTAATGTCCAGCTTGATGTAAGGAATGTTTTCCCAGTTGGTATTCTAAGGCTAGTCTATCTACAAAGTGCGGTTGCCCAAAAACGGAAATTTCGAGATCAAATGGGTTTTTTGATGGTTTTGGTTGCACCCACAAGATCGCAGGATTAAAGGCTTGGGGATTGGTGACGGCATGAATAAACTTTTCTTGTTCGGCGGTGTCGGCAAATAAGCTGCGGCTGAGTTTAAGCAGGAGATTTTACTGTTTTTCCATGTTCGAGGAGATACGATCGCAATTTTGACAACTTTACCACCTATAGATTGTAGGCGATCGTCCTTCGGAACACCCCTCTCTCACTTTAATCAAGCAGTCCTAGGGTGCGTCGCCATTAAAAGTCCCAAAGAGGGGTGGGGGGTTTTTGATCGTTTGTCGATGGGTAGCAAATATGTGGATGAACCCGCCCCTACATGGTAAAATTATTGGTATAATCTTCAATAAAATCCGTAGGGACGGCTTCACCGCTCAATTGTGCCACCCACCCATCATCTGAATAAACCCGCCCCCACCCCAGCAACATCCCCAAATAACGCTTAGATTCCATCAATATCTGGTTGATCAAACCTTAACCATACAAAATAGGAGCAATTTTTTATGACGAAATCATTACCAGGAAAAAAAAGTGTTTTGGTTCAGATTAAAAATGATGCTAATGCGAAACTTTTTTCGACAGAATATCAAGCAGATATTCAAGCTGGAGCCGCCCTCTCTATTGCTAATATCAATGCAGACACTGCGATCTCTATTGCCAAGATTAATTCAGAAAACGCTAACAAACAAATAAAACTACAAGAAAATATTTCTATTCTCCAAGCCTTGCAACATCAAGCCACCCTCGATGTCACAAGGGAAGAAGGCGAATTAAACCGAGATTTACAGCAATACCTCGCAGAAATGAATAGTGCTTGTCAACGCAATGAAGGTATGCTAAACCGCGAGTTACAATATAAATTAGCGGATTTAAATTGGGCTTTTCAAGCCAATGAAGGCCAACTCAACCGCGAACACAGCGCCCAACTAGAAGTATTGCGCGCCGAATTGCAAAAATTTTGCCTCGCTGAACAGCGTCAGCTCCAACTAGAATTAAAACAGTTAGATGCTCTCTTAGCACGAGAGATTGCTCAGGCAAATCGCGAAACAGCAATTGCCACCATTGTCAAACAAAAAAACTTAGAAAATTCCCCAATTTTCGTCACCGCCGAAAACATTATTGCCAACATCAACCCTGAAGATACACCCATTTTACGAGTTTTCTTATCACCACCAGTCTTGACTCACGATGCTGCTAAACCAAATCAAAACTTTCCGGTATCTGAGGAATTTTTAAGCAATTATCTGCGAAACTTCCTAGACAAGTATATCACCGAGGGCCGGCCAGTGCAATTTATGGGCGGTTATTGGCGGAGTAATGTTTTTCGGGAAGAAGCGGCGGCGGAAAACTTATTTGCAGGTTTGCGGGTAATTCCCACACTCATTTTGGACTCATCTGCCACGCCGGATGACTTTTATTTGCGCTTTGGCTTTTGGCATATTAATTTTAAGAAATATCGCTACCAAACCCCAATTTATAAGTTACCTTGGGTTGAGGTATTGTATGATTGTGCTAAACAACGGGCTGTGAATTGGCAAGGGAAACGACAAGCGTATATTGACTCTGGTAAGCCTGTGGCTGATTTTGATAGCCGTTATGATGAAGAAACAGTTAAACGCTATCAGCAAAATTTACAAATTTCGGAAATTGAACGCCGTGCCCTAGAGGAAGGAGAAGATTTAAACGAAATTGATCGCCCTTATCATTTGCACAAAAATGATTACAATGATTTGGCAGAATTCATTGGAATATTCCATGCTTTAATCGCGGGGTTAATTGTTGATGAATATTGTCTGATGTTTCTGCCTCCAGATGAGCGAAAAACACCTTTACTGCCCCAGTTACTCCCGGAAATGTTGGCAAAAATGCCTCCAGAAGAACAGCAGACTATCATAGAAATTGCCGTGGGTTATTATCAGGCATTATATGACAACTTAGCTGAAAAAGAGTCGGCATTAATTCCTGATTTACGTTTGGATTTAGCTGTATCTCTGTTGAATTTAGCTGACAAGCAGTGGGCCGCAGCACAGTTATATTTGTCTGTCGAAGATTGGTTAAAGCTGCATGGTTTGCCGATTCCCGAACAAAGTCAGTTATTAAATGCTTTGGCTGGGGCTTTAACCTTTGATGATTTGCCCTATGTAACCAAGCTAAATAACTGTTTGCAAGGTTTGGGGGTCAATTTACAACTAAGCGTCATTGAGTGTTGTTGGCAACGGGGTTTACAACGAGCAAACAATGGGGAATATTCCTCGGCAATTACAGATTTTTATCAAGTTTTACAGTTAGATAGTTCTCGCTTAGACGCGAATATTCAGCGGGGTTTGGCTTATTATCAAGTTGGCGATTATGAGGGCGCTATCGCAGATTTTGACCTGGTACTGCGATTAAATCCTAATGAT
This sequence comes from Microcoleus sp. Pol7_B2, assembly GCF_036701035.1. Classification (NCBI taxonomy): domain Bacteria; kingdom Bacillati; phylum Cyanobacteriota; class Cyanophyceae; order Oscillatoriales; family Microcoleaceae; genus Microcoleus; species Microcoleus sp. Pol7_B2. The sequence goes on from NZ_JAUBQB010000039.1 coordinate 44,360, forward strand.
GCTCATACTTACCATCATCGCGGGCTAGTTTATCATAAATTAGGACAGTTAGAACAGGCAATTGAAGATTTTAATCGCGCTTTGCAAATTGATCCGAGTTTACCGGGTGTACTGCATATTCGCGATGTGGCTTTGGGTACATTAGAGGAGAGAAAACGGGAAGCAGAAGCGGAACGTCAGCGCCAGGAGGAAGAAAAAAGGGCACGTCAACGCCGGGAAGCAGAAGCAATAGTACCTCAACGTAAACCAGCAGCCACGCAACCTGTGCAGGAGGAGTTTGGAGCTAACGACGGGCTGTCTTGCCTGGGTCTACTCTTCGTTGCTTTTTTGCTCTATTACACTTTCTCTCAAGGGCATTAGCACTTTAAAAATTTAAGGAGTGATAGCAAACCGGGTTAAATAGACATAATTTCGGTAGGGGCTGGTTCACCGAAATATTTGCCACCAATCGACAAATTATCAAACCCGCCCCCACCCCACCGAGATGTTAAATAATTGATGGAATTTAAGGGTTGTTTGGGGTTATTGGTTGGGTGGGGGCGGGTTTATAGATATTTGGGGTGTCAATTAAAGATTGTTGATGAACCCGCCCCTACAAGTTTTATTGAAGATTTTACCAAGAATTTGACCATGTATGTAGGGGGGTTCACGCCTGATACTTACAACCCATAGACAAACGATCAAAACCCCCTCCCACCTCACTATAAACTGCCGGCTTGTATAGATTTTTGCTAAATACGCCTCTATAATATGTTAGGGTTTTTTCGGGCAGTTCTACTTAACTAAAAGTATATGAAAATTGTTTTTTTTGGCACTCCCGATTTTGCTGTTCCTACTTTATCCAGTTTGCTGAGTCACCCAGAATTTGAGGTGGTGGGTGTGGTGACTCAGCCGGACAAACGCCGGGGAAGAGGAAATCAATTAATGCCTTCACCTGTAAAAGATGTGGCTTTAAATCATAGTCTCCCGGTTTGGCAGCCGCGCCGAATTAAGAAGGATGCGGAAACAATTGCCAAATTGCGGGAAGCGGAGGCGGATATGTTTGTGGTGGTGGCTTATGGCCAAATTCTTTCTCCAGAAATTCTGGATATTCCTAGTTTGGCTTGCGTTAACGTTCACGGTTCAATTTTGCCGAAGTATCGCGGTGCAGCACCGATTCAGCGCTGTCTTTTTGACGGGGAAAAGACAACAGGAATTACTACTATGCTGATGGATGCTGGGATGGATACTGGGGCGATTCTATTGAAGGCTTTTGCTGGTATTTCGCTCTTGGATAATGCTGATTCTTTGGCGGATAGGTTGGCAGAAGTTGGGGCGGATTTGTTGGTGGAAACTTTGGTGAAATTGAGGGACAACCAAATTGAAGCTGTTGTTCAAAATGATGCTGAGGCGACTTACGCACCGATGATTAAGAGTGCGGATTATGTGCTGGATTGGTCGAAAAGTGCGATCGCCCTTCACAATCAAGTTAGGGGCTTTTTCCCGGATTGCACGACGACTTTTCGTGGCAATTCTCTGAAGGTGATAGCTACTGTGCCCGTCGGGCCGGAATATTGGCTGCAAATGCCAGCGGATTTGAGAGTTTTGGAACGCGAATGGCCTGTTTTAGCCCAGTTGTCGGGCGCGAATGGGGAAGTTGTTAAGGTTGTGAAGGGGTTGGGGGCGATCGTGCAAACGGGTGATGGTTTATTATTGTTGCGGGAGGTGCAGTTGGCGGGGAAAAAGGTGCAGTCTGGGGTGGATTTTGCGAATGGAACTCGGTTGGCGGTGGGTGAGATTTTTGGGAGTTAAATAGTATATTTAGGGCGGGCAGGATGCCCACCCTACAATATTGGGCAGCAAAATCATTTTGTAATTAGATGGGCGATTCTTGACTAAAATTCAACCAAAACTTCCTCCGCGCTGCCCAATAAACCCTGTGCCGCCTCTAACATACTCTCCGCAACATCTTTCAAATCGTCGCGACTTGCCAGATAAGTTTTCAAAGCTTCTAAGGGTTCTATACTATTATTAGCATTCAATTCTGGCAACCGCGGCCTTGCTAACTGACTGACTAATTCCGGCTGGATTGTGTAGCTGTGCGCTTCGCCCAGAAGTGTGTGCAATTCTCCGTTGTCGATTAAATCTAATTGTTCCGATCGCAATTGGTAAATTAATCTCACAACCGCGTCTTGTATCTCTTTCTTGCCAATAGCTTTAACTAACTCGGCTTGCGGGTTTTCAGATTCGGAAACATTTACTTTAATAGTCTGAAACACCCGCACTGGCAAAGTGCAAAATTCCCACTCTGCTTTTCCCCGTTCCAAATTAACTAACACAAAACCTTTATCTTCTTTCTCTTCGCTAAAATCAACTCGTTCGATACTTCCCGGATAAATGACGGGCGGATTGTTGGAAGCATTGAGATTTTGGTGTTTGTGAACGTGGCCGAGAGCAACATAATCAAAACAAGGGCGAGTTAGCATGGAAACGGGAATGTTAAAACCTTTACCAACTGCTAAAAAACGCTCGGCGCCCAGACTTGCTTTATCTGCCATTAAGTGCGCTAAAAGTACGGTTGGTATGTCGGGATTGAGGCGGCGGATTTCGCCTTCCATTGCGATCGTCAGTTTTTCGGTTAATAATTGGTTAACATCGCCCATAGACAGGCTTTCAGTCTCGGAACGTGTCATTAAGGTCGATCGAGTCAACCAAGGTAATGTTACCACCTGTACGGGCCCGCTGCGGGTTTGAATGAGGTGAGTATCCAGGCGATCGCCTACAATAAACTTAGGTATTCCCAAAGTCCGATATATCCCCAAACTCGCGCCACCCTGTCCCTGAGAATGTTGGTCGTGATTTCCTACTAGCAAAACAGTTGGAATTTGCGCGTCTACCAAACGGCTGAATTGGCAAGCAAAAGCCTCTTTTACAAACGGTGGAGGCGTCGAATCCGGGAAAGCATCGCCACCGAATATGACTAAATCTACGGGTTCAGAAATTGCTCTATCCATACATTTACTCAGCGTCGTCGCGAAGTCTTCCAGCCGCGTATTTAAACCGGTTTCTGGATTAATCCGGCCGTGAGAAAAGCCGCTGCCCATGTGAATGTCTGAAAGGTGTAAGATTTTAATCATTGTTTTTTAGGTAGTGCTAAACAAGTAATGATGTGTTGTAGTGATGGATGAAATACCAAATGGCACCAATGTGATTTTCCAAGGACTTAGAAAAGGATAAGGTTTTTTGCACTAACCGAGACACCCGTGGTCTAAGGGTGTTGTTTAATCGTTCAATGTAAGTGGTGAGAGCCCGTTTCCTTGCCGACTGCTCGATGTCGTTAGCTCCCGGCAGCACTGCGGCTCCATCTGCCCAAAAATCGGTGTACGCAACGGCGCATTGGCAATAGAGTGGGGGTAAGGAATTCCACAACCCACGAACAGCGACGGAGTTACGTGCGCCAATGTAGACACCCACAATTTCACTCTTTGTCTGGATCAAGGGCGAGCCACACCCATTGTTTATTGGCCAAGTTGTCCACGAACGACAACAGCTCGTCACCTTGCATCGTTAGTCTCCCCTTTTTTTTTGTGCCACCTGAACTTTGCCAGACACCAGGGCATATTTCTGATTGACGTAGCGAAAGCAACCACTGCTCAGACACCTGTGTGGCACGAGCAATTCCAGCTAGGGAAATCCGTTCTAGCAACAATCGATCAATCAGTTCACGCGCAAGCTGAATCAATTACTTTTTTCTGCGGATGCAAGGGCGAACTGTCGCCCACATTTATGGCATTTAAACCCTTGTTTACCGTTGTGGATGCGACCATTTTTGACCGTTTGGCATGACGCATAGGTTGGGCAAGCAGGCATGATTAGAAAATACCAACAAGAAACTCTACTTTCCTATCATTACATCTTTGGCACTACCCACCCGCACTCTGGTCAACTTTCTGGCGCCCCGTCCTGGCTGCCAACATCGACAGTTTACGGTACTCTCCCGACGGACATATCCACCGTAAACCTAATTGTCGCTTCTTTATCCGCTGCTTGCAGCTTGCTCATCAGGCTAGGCTCCTTTGATTGAATGGAAACTGGTTCTGATGCTAATGCTTCCGGCTCCGGTGGTGTTGCAGTTGGCAATGGAGTTTCCTGTGTTGGTTGTGTGGGTAGTGTTTCCCCTATTAGTGATGCTGTGGGTCTTGTTGCGAACGATACAACGAATGGTGGTACTTGCACACCTGTTTTTATGTGTGTTAGCTTATTACTTAGAAGAGCATATGTGTCAACGATTACCGTCCGTCATCGTTGTTCGAGGATGAGGAGTGGTTGAATGCTTCTGATTCAGGGTCAGTGCTTGTTCCAGTTAAGTCATCCACTCCCGCAAAACGGAAAGCTTCAACAAAATGTACTTCTGAGAGTTTTCCACTTTACATTTTTCGGACGTTAATAACAAATTTATCGACAATCGCTCAAAATCGAGTATAGCCTAAATTGCGTCTGGTTTCAGTTAGTTTCGACAAGCTGACGATGCCGGCTCCTTTGCAACAGAGAGCTTTGGATTTACTGAAGGTTTCCTAATATTGTAGTTATCTATTGGGCGAGGGCGTTAGCCCTATTGCCTGACTGATGGGGTTTTTGCTTGGATGCGATCGACCACAGGGGGGAAGTTCCGCTAGAACAGTTGAGAAAATCTCAACTTTGCGACCGTTTTCGGCAAAGCAACGCGGACGCATCACACCAGGAAGTATGCGCGCTTTCGCTTTCTATCTAGCTACGCTTAAACAACGAAACTATACTTACATCTTGCACCAGTCAATAATCTCACATTCCATCTGCCCTGTTTGACAACACGAGTTAAAACTCAAAGTTAATTTCTAGCTTCTCTGACTGGGGTGAAACTTGCTAATTGGTGCATTGTCTTACTTAGAGGCATCCAGCACATCCATGAATTTTCCATTCAAAGCACGTTTGAAGAGCCAGAAGAATTCACCAAAAATGGTGATGCCGTTAATTAACCAACATTGGTTGGTGCGGATCGTCCTGCGCTCTATTTCCTACTTCCGCAAAGACTTATGGCTGATCGTCACGCTCTTGCTTTTGATCGGAGCATCGGTGCTTTTCAACCTTCTCAACGCCTGGCCGATAGCGATTCTAGTCGATACGGTTTTGTCACCAACTCCGAAATCCAACTGGATTCATACGCTGTTTCTTGCTCCGTTCGGTGAAGGCACACTGAACCGAATTTTCGGAATGGCATTCGTCGCGATGATTATTAAAATCCTGAGCGAGACCGTTTTTATGCTCCGTAGGATGTTGAACTACCGCATCCAGTACAACGGAACCTTGCGGGTTCGCACCGAACTCTACGACAAAATGCAGGCGCTGAGTCTCGGCTGGCACGGCTCCCGATCGCAGGGTGACGCAATCTATCGGTTGAGCTACGACAGCCTCGGCCCCTGGGGGGTGATCGATACGCTCATCGGTTCCACCGCCGCATCGGTGACGCTGACGGCGATGATCTGGATCATGCTGTCGCGCCACGTCCTTCTCACGGTGTTTGCGCTTTCGTTTACTCCGCTTCTAATACTGGCGAATTGGTACTTCGAGGGAAGGATTAGAAGTCGAGCCCTCGAATCGAAGCAGACCGATGCGGTGATGACCTCAACCATGCAGCAAGCTATAGAGTCGATCGGGCTAATCCAATCCTTCGGTCGAGAAGCAACCGAGTCGCGGCGCTTCGGGCAGGCGGTAGAACGCAGTGTCAAGGCCTCGATGCGACTCAATTGGCAAGAGAACCTCTATCCGCTAGCGGTTCAGGTAGTCTTCGCCCTGGGAAGCGGGGTAATCTTAGGCTACGGCGGATACTTAGTTTATCGCGACCAGTTCTTGCGTCCGGTGCCGAACGGCGTGAGCATCGGCGATTTGCTCGTATTCATGGCGTACCTGGGGCAGTTCTGGGACCCGATAGGTTGGGTGTTGGGGTTCACTACTAAGATCCAGACATTTGTAGCTTCATGCGATCGCGTCTTTACTGTTATTGACGAGCCGCCTGCCATAAAAGATGAGCCTGATGCGCGATCACTTCCCGTTTATCCCCGCACACTCGCATTTGCCGACGTGAGTTTTGAGTACAACGCTGGGCAACCTGTCTTACGGAACATCAGTGCTAGTATCGAGCCTGGTCAGATGGTGGCGTTTTTGGGCCCTAGCGGGACGGGAAAGAGTACGCTGCTCAATCTTTTGCCGCGCTTCTACGACCCGACATCGGGCAGCGTCCTCCTCGACGGCTTCGACCTCCGTACCCTTAAAATTGCCGATGTCCGCAAACACATGGCGATCGTCTCGCAAGGCAGCCCACTTTTCCCCGGAACGATCGCAGAGAATATCGCCTACGGCCGCCCGGACGCTCTGCTCTCCGATATTCGGGAGGCTGCAGTTGAATCTGGGGCAGCCGAGTTCATCGAAACCTTGCCGGAGCAATATGATACTTTAATCGCTGAGGGCGGGCAGAACCTCTCCGGTGGACAGCGACAGCGGCTAGCTATTGCGCGGGCGATCGTCACTAAGGCTCCCATACTGATCCTCGACGAACCAACGAATGCGCTGGACTTGAAGCACGAGCAGTGGGTACTAGAGACTCTGCAACGTCTACGTCGCAAAAGAACCATTATCTTGGTCACGCACCGACTCGAAACTGCCGTAGATTGCGATCTGATTTTTGTGATGCAAGAGGGCGAGATTAAGGAGTCTGGCACTCACGCCGAACTCCTTACCCAGCAGGGGTTCTATTACCGAATGTTGGGCTACAACCCAGTCAGGTCAATAGGGCTTACTGATAAACCCTGCATCGAGTAGGAGTACGACATGGCGAACTTATTTCTTATCCTTTTGCTTCAATATGTTGCCTGTCTGGCTAGTAAATTATCTTTTGGGTTAGTAGTGAGGACTTCAGCCCTCATCTTTCGTAGTGAGGACTTCAGCCCTCGTTTAGCTTCGGCAGAAAAACTAAAGTCTTTACTAAGAACTAGGTTTAAGGTTTTTATCAAAGTACAGACGAGAGGAGATTACTACTCAAAATTTAGTTTCATACATCACAATACCATGCCGGGGACTTTTTGATAAACTTGTGCGATCGGGCAGCGAAAATCTATACTCATTAACTCTAACTCATCTCCTTGTCGGTAAGTCTGAGAAACCCAATTTCCCTCAGCGTTGACGCGAAAACACTCTATTTTGATTTCTGATTGAGTTATGAGCACGTATTCCTGCAAAATCCGAGAAGTTTGGTAATCTGCAAATTTATCACCTCTGTCAAAAGCTGCCGTTGAGGGCGACAAGACCTCAACTACTAAAGATGGATATAAAATGAAATCTTCAGTATTTGAGGTATCTCTTTCGTCGCAAGTCACTGCTACGTCAGGATAGTAATAGCAATTTGCCTCTTCCAGTCGGACTTTTATATCTGATGATAAAACTAAGCAGTCGGTGTTATCTAAGTGATTTCCCAGTCGCCTTACTAAGTTGCTAGCAATAATAATGTGAGGCTTTTTTGCCCCCGTCATTGCATAAACGTGTCCGCGTCTGTATTCGTGTTTGATCGGGCTTACTCGCTCGCCTTCTAGGTACTCTTCTGGAGAGATGTAGAAATTGTTTTTGCTGATAACCATTGATTTTTACTCCGCTGATTTTATCTGATACTATGTATTGGAACTCCCATATTTGGGGAAGGAAACGGCACTGCCGTTTCCCTACAAATTTAACAAAACTCCAGAAATCGTGCGTGCCAAAGTTTGCCACTTTCAGTCAAACCCTGCGATCGCACTTTAATTTTGACACTTTTGGGGTTAGCCTCGTAGAGTCGGGCAATTTCCTGCATTTCCTCCCCGCTAAACCCGGTTCCCACGCTTCCTACTGGGACTAATTTGCCCTCAATTTCTTGCGCTACTTTGACGGCGCTAAACGGCCGCCCCGCAACTTTGGTGGCCGTCAAACCCACAATAAACAAATCGTGTTCTTGACAGTATTTAGTCCTCACCATCGGATATTTTTTAACATCTTTTCCGCCGACATAGTGACAGTTGTGCAACACCCAAACTTCGCCTTCTTTATTTCCCGATTCCTGCTGATTTGCCAGGACGAGTTTTTCGGCTGTGGTGCGAAATGTCGGTACAACTTCAAAGGCTGGGGATAAATTCGCCAGCATTTCGCCAACTTCAACTCCCGCTGCAATCCGTTCGGATTCTGCCACGGTAGTTAAATCATTGCCTTTGAAAAACAAACTTTTAAAAATAGCATAAATTGCGTTAGGCTGAGTAGTCCGAAAACCGCTTTCAATATTAACAGTAGCAGCTTGCGCCCCCGTGCGGTGTTCGCTGCCGGTACAGCTTTTGTAATACAGTTCGCCGTCTAAAACAAAGGTGCCAATTTTAGCGGCTGTGTCGATTAATGTGCGATCGCTCTCAACCGATGCCTGTTGCCGCAGGTTAGTCGATCGCGATTGGTAGTATACTTTATCTGGCGTCGCAATGACCACTACTCGATTGCCGTCGCGTTTTGGCTGTCCCCAATAATCGGGATTTTCGATGTAGTAAGAACGTTCACTCGGCGCGTCCACTGGCTGCATCGTGACAATCCTTCCCGGCTGCAAATGCGGTGGTAATTCGGGAACAATCAGATTGTAAACAGTCTCTATTTTGGCAGCGGTAGTTGATTTTGCCGCAGGAGCAAGATTGGTGCTAGATTTGTTTGGAGTATTGAGGGCGAGCGCCTTTTCTCCGGTTTCCAATTCAAACGCTCTTTTCCAAAAGCCGAACCCCATTGCCGGGTATCCTTCCGACTCGGCGCACAGTGCAAAACCAATAATTTTTGCCGTACCAATTCCGCGCCCGTAATCAGCCAAATACTGCACTGCCCCCGCTTCTCCCATCAAATGCAATCCTCGCGTAACGATGCGATTGTTCCAGCGTTCTCGAATGTCGGCGCTAATTTTTTTAGCTGCTTTTCGCTTGGCTTCTGCGTATTCGGTGCAGTCCATACTGCCTCCTTTATGTAGGGCTATTTATATATTATACTCATAATTGATTTATTAGTCAAGTTTGATTTGACAATGAGGTGGTGTGAATAAATTTAACTCTTTCATTTGTGAACTAGATTTATTTTTTAACCGCAGAAGCGCAGAGAGCACAGAGGAAGAGAAGAAAGAGAGGGATGGGGTTGTAGTGTTTTGATTGTCAAGCGCGGTAATCTGTTAGCTGCCAATGCTAAGATAACTTCGATCGCGCATTGCGACCAATAAAGCCGTGAGTTGCGTCTTACTCGCGTTGAGTTCGCTCACTGGCGATCGCAGGTTTGAGAATTTAAGATCGAGTTTAATCTTACTGTTATGATGCGATTGATTTTGTACAGCAAACCCGGATGCCACTTGTGCCAAGGGTTGCAAGAAAAACTCGAACAGATTGAAAGCCTCAAGTTTCAACTCGAAGTCAGAGATATTACCGAACGCGATGACTGGTTTCAAGCTTATCAGTACGAAGTTCCAGTTTTGTTTAAAGTGCAGCCTCAGCCAAAAAATTCTACTGGCGAGGCTGCATTCTCCGCTGAAGAACTGTTACCCCGTCCTTCTCCCCGCTGTAGTGTCGCCCAATTGGAGCAAATGTTACAGAAATATTTGCAAATCGATCCGTCACAATAATACGATTTACCCAAAAACTCAGGTTTTAATCCTGACCTCGCGGTGCTCGGTGTGCAGCTTACTCTAGGCCGAGAGATTTTACACCGCGCATAAAAAAAACTTAGGGTTTGCACTGCGCACAGCAAAAACCTGTAGATAGTGGCTCAAACAATGTGTTCCGCCAGTCATATTCAAGACATTCAAGCGAGGAGTTTTTCAGATGAAATTGAGAGAATTATTAGCAGCAGTTCCCAGCATTTCCTTTGACGCGCAACATCCCGCCCTCGATGCCGAAGTCAAGGGTTTATCCACTAATTCCCACGCTTGTCAGGCGGGAGATTTATTTTTGGGAATGCCGGGAACTCGGGTTGATGGGGGAGATTTTTGGCAAAGTGCGATCGAATCTGGTGCAGTTGCCGCCATAATTTCCACCCAAGCAGCCGAGAAGACACCCCCCCAACCCACCCTTAGCAAGGGGCGACAAGAGGGTCCCTGCGTCATCGCAGCAGCGGATATGGCTCAAGTTTGCGGTCAAATAGCCACTGCTTTTTACGGAAATCCAGCTAGCAAATTAAAACTTGTCGGCGTTACCGGGACTAACGGCAAAACTACAACCACTCATTTAATCGAATTTTTGCTCAATGAAGTGCAGTTGCCGACGGCGATTTTTGGCACACTTTACACTCGCTGGCCGGGCTTCCAACAAACTGCACTTTACACTACACCTTTTGCAGTTGACCTGCAAAAGCAATTAGCAGAAGCTGTAGCAGCCGGATGCAAACACGGGGTGATGGAAGTCAGTTCCCACGCATTAGCACAGCAGCGAGTTTTGGGGTGTAGTTTTGAAGTTGCTGTCTTTACAAACTTGACTCAAGATCATCTCGATTATCACCGTGATATGGAAGATTATTTTGAGGCTAAATCCCTTTTGTTTGGTTCGGATTACCTCGCAAACCGCGCTGTAATTAATATTGACGATCCCTACGGGCAGCGGATATTTGAAACCCTCAAATCTGACCAAGTTTGGAGTTACAGCACTGTTCTGAAAACGGCAGATTTGTATGCTTTTGATTTGGAGTATCAGCCAAACGGAGTTAAGGGAATGCTGCACACTCCGAAGGGTGAAACTGCTTTTTCTTTGCCTTTAGTCGGTCAGTTCAATTTATCAAATATGTTGGCTGCTGTCGGTGCTGTTTTAGAATTGGGTTTAGATTTGTCTACGATTGTGGAGAAATTATCTCAGTTTTCGGGAGTACCGGGACGGATGGAACGGGTGCAAATTAGTCCCGACCAAGATATTAGCGTTATTGTCGATTACGCGCACACTCCCGACAGTTTGGAGAACTTGTTGAAGGCGTCGCGGCCGTTTATTCCGGGGCAGATGATTTGCGTGTTTGGCTGCGGTGGCGATCGCGATCGCACTAAGCGGCCGATCATGGGTAAAATTGTGGCAGAATTAGCCGATTTAGCGGTTGTTACTTCCGACAATCCGCGCACGGAAAATCCCGATCGCATTTTGGACGATATTTTAGCAGGAATTCCCGCCGCAGTAAAGCCGAGCGTTTTGTGCGATCGAGCCGCTGCAATTCGCACTGCTATTATGGACGCTAAACCCGGAGATGGCGTGCTGATTGCAGGAAAGGGACACGAAGATTATCAGATTTTGGGCACAGAAAAAGTCCATTTTGACGATCGAGAACAAGCGCGAAATGCCTTGAAAGCCAGAATGAATTCGGTTAAGTGAATGAGGTGAACAGTTAACGGTTAAGTGAATTCACTTAACCGTTAACTGTTAGCTGTTCGCTGGCTGTAAAATTTATTGTATTTTTAAGTATGGATACGAAGGTATAATCTGATTTGGAGTAGATTATAATAGTAAAATAAAATATTTTAATAGCAAAATAATTTTTGTTATGATAGAACTAACTGGCTATCAAATTCTCGCTCGAATTTATTCAGGCACTCGCACCCTAGTTTATCGCGGAACTCGCCTCTGCGACAAAAAACCGGTGGCCATCAAAGTCTTGCGAAACGAGTATCCCAGCTTCAGCGAACTCTTGCATTTTCGCAATCAATACACGATCGCCAAAAACCTGAATTTGCCCGGAATCATCCAAACCTACAGCTTGGAACCCTACCGCAACGGCTATGCCCTGATTGTGGAAGACTTCGGGGGAATTTCTCTGAAGGAATGGACGGGGAAAGGAAAAACCGTGCAATCTCTGGTTGATTTTTTCCAAATTGCGATCGACCTAAGCAATACATTAGATATACTTTACCGCCACCGCATCATTCACAAAGATATTAAACCCGCCAATATTTTAATAAATCCTGAGACTAAACAAGTCAAACTCATTGACTTTAGTATTGCATCTTTGCTGCCGCGAGAAACTCAAATGCTGATGAGTGCCAACGTAATTGAAGGAACACTCAGCTATCTATCTCCCGAACAAACAGGAAGGATGAATCGTGGCCTTGACTACCGCACAGATTTTTATTCATTAGGTGTAACTTTTTACGAGTTACTGACAGGAAAATTGCCATTTCAATCCAGCGATGCGATGGAATTGATCCACTGCCATATTGCCCAGCACCCGCCATCTGTACGTGAAATTAATCCCGAAATACCCCTTGTTCTCTCGGAGATGGTCAGCAAATTAATGGCCAAAAATGCCGAATGTCGCTATCAGAGTGCATTAGGGCTGAAAGCAGATTTAAAAACTTGTTGGCAACAACTCAATGAGACAGGTAAAATTGAGAGTTTTGCCATTGGGCGGCGAGATTTTTGCGATCGCTTTATCATACCAGAAAAACTCTACGGCCGAGCAACCGAAGTCGCTGCATTATTAGCCGCATTCGAGCGAGTAGCAAACCCCTCTAAATCTCGTCCCCCAGAACAGCCTGGGATCGATAGAAACGATCTAAAAGAAGACCTCGCCTTGATTAAGGAGGACTGGCGTGACTTGAACTTATCCCGCAGCGAAATGATGCTAGTAGCCGGATTTTCCGGCATTGGGAAAACCGCTGTAGTCAACGAAATTCACAAACCCATAGTTCGCCAGCGCGGTTATTTTATCACAGGCAAATACGACCAATTTCAACGTAACATTCCCTTTAGTGCTTTTGTGCAAGCCTTCCGAGATTTGATGGAGCAATTACTCTCAGAAAGCGACGCTCAGCTAGAACGATGGCAAAGGAAAATTATCAATGCTCTTGGCGAAAATGGTCAAGTTATTGTAGAAGTAATTCCTGAATTGGAACGAATTATTGGCAAACAACAGCCTGTCTCGGAACTTTCGGGAAGTGCCGCCGAAAATCGTTTCAATTTACTATTTCAAAAATTTATCTCTGTTTTTGCCACAAAAGAACATCCCTTAGTGATTTTTTTGGATGATTTGCAATGGTCAGATTCAGCATCCCTGAAGCTTTTGCAAGTGTTGATGAGTGAAAAAGATAGTCAGAATTTGCTGGTAATTGGGGCATATCGAGATAACGAAGTCTCTCCGGCTCATCCATTTATGTTGGCAGTAGCAGAGATGGAAAAATCCCAAGTAACGGTAAATACTATTACCTTGGAACCTCTGAGTCAAGTCGATATTAATGATTTGATAGCAGATACTCTCTCGTGCGAGATCCTTCTTGCTCAGCCATTAACCGAGTTAGTTTATCAAAAAACCAAAGGCAATCCATTTTTTTCCACGCAATTTCTCAGGGCGCTACAGGAAGATGGGCTGATTACGTTTGACCCCACCCCCCTTTCCCAGGGCGGAGAGAAAGGGGTAACATCCCCCCTTATCAGGGGAGGACACAGGGGCGTAACAGGGGGGTGGCAGTGCGATATCGCCAAAGTCAAAGCCCTAACTATCACCGATGATGTAGTGGAGTTTATGGCGGTGCAATTACAGAAGTTGCCGCCAGAAACTCAGGATGTGCTGAAGTTGGCTGCGTGCATTGGAGCGCAGTTTGATTTGAATACATTGGCGGTAGTCAGCGAGAAGTCGCCGGAAGAAACTGCTGCAGATTTGTGGAAATCTTTGCAAGAAGGATTCATCTTACCAACCAGTGAAATTTACAAGTTTTATATAGGGAAAGAAGAGGGAAAAAGCACCCCCAACTTGCCAAATACTGCCGCTCAATTACCTCACTACAAATTTCTTCACGATCGGGTTCAGCAAGCTGCTTATTCATTAATTCCTGATGACCAAAAGCAAGCCACCCATCTCAAAATAGGACAGTTACTTCTTCCGAATTTCTCCGAGCTTGAAAGAGGAGAAGAAGTGTTCGATATTATCAATCATTTTATCATTGGCTCGGAGCTAATAACGCAGCAAGAAGAACGAACCAAGCTTGCTAAAATTAGCTTCTTTGCAGGGCAGAGAGCCAAACTCTCAACTGCTTATGAATCGGCGACCAAATATCTCGCTTTCGGCTTAAATTTTCTACCAACTAATAAATGGAAGTCTGCTTATAAATTAACATTTACGATGTATTTAGAAAGCCTTGAGGCTGAATTTTTGGCAGGAAATTTTGAGCAGGCTGAAAATCTTATTGATATCGCATTTAGTTATGCCATTTCTAGTCTTGATCGAGCCAAAATAATTGCTATTCAGCTAACTCATTATCAAAATAAGGCTCTGTATCAAAAGGCGATTCAGGTAGGAATTGAAGGGCTAAAACTGTTAGGCTTAAAACTGGCGATTATGCCCAATGAAGCAGAGTTAGAAGGGGTGGCTCTGGAAGTTAAAAAAACCTTAAATCAGCGCGCAGTTGCAGGACTTATCGACGCACCACTCATTGTCGATGAAGAACGCCAAATGCTGATCAAACTGCTAATGAACATGGTACCGCCCACTTACCTAACTAATCAGGAGTTGTTAGTGTTGGTTGTTTTACACATGACCAATCTCTGTTTGGAATACGGGAATACCAACGTGGCGGGTTTTGTTTATGTTTGGTATGGCACAATTCTCTGCCAACGCTTTCAAGACTATGAATTGGGCTATGAGTTTGGACTTTTAGGGTTAAAGGTGAATGAAAAATTTCATAACACCACCCTAAATGGCAAAATTTATATGTCGTTTGGCAACTTTATCAACCATTGGCGCAAGCACGTCAGTTCTAATCTTGTTCTGCAACAAGCTGCTTATCAGGGGGCAATGGAGGTAGGCGATTTTTCTTGGTGCCATCACAGTGCTCTGTTCAGTTTCTGGCAGCAGGCGATCGTATCCAGCGATATTCACAGTTTGCTGGCTCGACATGAAAAGTACATCAGCTTTGCAGAACGGACGGAGATTACGACAGCATTTGCCCTAATTCTTCAGTGCAAGCTCCTAGAGAATTTGCAAGGGCTAACGATAGGGAAGTATAGCCTTAGCTCTGAAACATTTGATGAAGAGTCCGCCCTAGCAACATTCAATGAAATTGGCTATGGCTATGGCAGTAGCACTTACTATTTCGCTAAAGCCTTTTTGTTTTTTACCTATGGTGAGTATGCTAAAGCTTATGAAATGTTAGTAGATGCGGCAGAGTTTTCTAATACACTTTATGGACAATTTCAACGTGTCCTGCATTGTTTTTATCAGTCTTTGAGTGTATTGCAACTTTATGGGCAAGCACCGGAAAAACACCCAAAAGATTATCAAGAAGTTGTTCAGAATAATCGCCAACAACTGAAAAGGTGGGCAGAGAACTGTCCTGAAAACTGTCTGTCCAAATTTCTGCTTTTAGAGGCGGAGATGGCTCGTGTTGCGGAACAAAACTGGCAGGCTGCTGAGTTGTACGATCGCGCTATTCAACTCGCTAAAGAAAACGAATTCCTCAACGAGGAAGCTCTCGCCTACGAACTCGCCGCTAAATTCTACCTCGCTTGGGGCAAAGAAAAAGTCGCTGCCGGCTATATGCAGGAAGCCTACTATTGTTACGCCCGCTGGGGAGCAAAAGCCAAAACCGATGACTTAGAAAAACGTTATCCCCGTCTGCTGCGCCCCATCTTACAACAGTCCGCCGAACCCTTCACTATTTTAGAAACCCTATCCACTCTCACCAATCCCACCTACTCAATTCATTCGACCACCCATCCCACTACCTCAAGCACCTCCATCAACCATGCTCTAGATTTTACGACCCTGCTGCAAATCTCCCAAATGATCTCCAGCACGATCGACCTGGAGGAGTTGCTGCAAATTGTGACCCAAACCATGTTACAAAACTCGGGAGCCGATCGCTGTGCACTGATGCTCTGCCAAGATCAACAATGGCAAGTGCGGGCAATAGCTACCTGGGAACACATTAGCCTGCAAAGAGAACCCCTAGAGAATAATCCCACCGTTCCTGTTAAATTAATCCAGTATGTCAAAAACACCCTAGCAGCAGTTGTCATCGATCACGCCAAAACTGATCTGCCTGTGATTGACGATTATTTAGAGCACCACCAACCAGAGAGTTTGCTGGGTTTGCCAATTCTAAATCAGGGGAATTTGGTCGGCATTTTGTATCTAGAAAATCGGATAACCAGTGGGGTGTTTAGTCGCGATCGCCTCCTAGTGCTGAATTTTCTCTCTAGTCAAGCGGCGATCGCTCTGGAGAATGCCCGCCTCTATCACCAAGTGCAGCAGACTTTGAATGAACTTCAGCAAACTCAGATGCAAATGATCCAAAGTGAAAAGATGTCAGCATTAGGTAATTTAGTGGCAGGGGTTGCCCATGAAATCAACAACCCCGTTGGTTTCATTGCCGGGAACATTAATGAAGCTCATGCGGGAGTCCAAGACTTAATTGATTATTTGCGCCTCTATCAAGAAAAGTTTCCTCCATCCGAAACAGAATTGATTAAGAAAGCAGAGGAAATAGATTTAGATTATCTAGTAGAAGATTTACCCAAAATGTTGAGTTCCATGAAAATAGGATGCGAGCGCATCAAAAGTATCAGCACCTCCCTCCGCACTTTCTCTCGCGCCGATACGGCCCATAAAGTTGAAGCCAATATCCACGAAGGCCTCAATAGCACTTTGATGATTTTACGCCATCGCCTGAAAGCGAACGACAAGCATCCTGAAATCAAAATCATTAAAGAGTACGGCAAGATTCCCAACGTAAAATGTTATTTGGGACAATTAAACCAGGTATTTATGAATTTATTAGCAAATGCGATCGATGCCTTAGAAGAATCGAATCAAGGACGGAGTTTTGCCGAAATTCAATCCCATCCCAATCACATCACTATTCGGACTAAAGTCGAAAGTGAAAAGGTAAAAATTTCCATCGCCGATAACGGAAAAGGAATGTCAGAAGAGGTGAAAAATCGTATCTTCGACCATCTATTTACTACTAAAGATGTGGGCAAAGGAACTGGGTTAGGACTGGCGATCGCGCGTCAAATTATAGAAGAAAAACATGGCGGGAAACTGAGTTGTTTTTCTACACCTGGAGAAGGAACGGAGTTTGTCATTGAGATTTTAATTGATTAATATTATGTCCGGTCGATTAACCATGATATGATCGGGAGGAACACCACCCCCATCAAATAAAGAATGCCAAAACGAA